>JAEWQH010000068.1 GCA_023399275.1 Bacillota bacterium | reverse complement strand
GAGATCTTGAAGGTCCATGCGCGCAACAAGCCGCTGAGCAAGGAGGCGTCGCTCGCGACGCTGGCCAAGCGCACGCCGGGCTTTACGGGCGCGGATCTGGAAAACGTGCTCAACGAGGCGGCGATTTTGGCCGCGCGTGAAAACCGAAAGACCATCGGCATGACCGAGCTGGAGGAGGCGATTACGCGTGTGCAGATGGGGCCGGAGAAGCGCAGCCGCGTCATCACCGAGGCGGATAAGCGCATCACCGCTTACCATGAGGCCGGGCATGCCATCGTGGCGATGAAGCTGCCGGGGTGCGATCCTGTGCATGAGGTTTCCATCGTGCCGCGCGGTATGGCGGCGGGGTACACAATGTCGCTGCCGAAGGAAGACATGATGCACGTAACCAAGAACAAGCTGCTGGATAACATTGCTATGGCCCTCGGCGGCCGCGTGGCGGAGCAGCTGAAGTTTCAGGATGTATCCACCGGCGCGTACAGCGACCTGCAGCGCGCAAGCGAGATCGCCAAGAAGATGGTCACCGAATACGGCATGAGTGAATCGGTCGGGCCGATGTTTCTCGGCGGGCAGGAGGAGGTCTTCATCGCCAAGGACTGGGGGCATCAGCGCAACTACTCCGAGTCGCTTGCGGCAACGGTGGACGGCGAGGTGCGCGCCATTTTGGACGGGCAGTATGCGCGCGCGCGCAGCGTGATCGGCGAAAATATGGAAGCGCTGGATCGCGTTTCCGAGATGCTGATCGAGTATGAGCGTGTGACGGGCGAGGAGTTTGAGGCTGTGTTTAACGGCGCAAACGCGGCGGACATCCTCAAAAAAGATGCGCCGAAGCGTAAGCGCAAGAAGCCCGAGGACAAGCCGGAAGAAAAACCGGAAGAGGCCATCCCCGCCGATGCGCAGAGCATCCCCGTTTGACGGGCGCGCGGTGGAAAGATGCAGACCGGAAAACGACTTTGACAACCCCGGATGGGGCGGCATGGCCGCCCTGTCTTTTTGAACGGCGCGAAAGCGCGGAGAGAACATGGAATCGCAAACAGCAAGAGATACGACACACGAGCCCTTCGACCTGCATCTGCACAGCAGCTGTTCGGATGGATCGGATACGCCCGCGCGTGTGGTGCAGGCCTGTGCCGGGCGCGGGCTGACGCTGCTCGCGCTGACCGACCACGACAATGTGCTCGGCGTGCCGGAGGCGATGGCCGAGGCGGATCGCATCGAAATCCGGCTGCTGCCGTCCATCGAGATGGATGCGGAGTGGCCGCATGAGATGCACATCCTCGGTTTGGATATCGACGCGAACGAGCCGCGGATGCGCGCGGCGCTTGACACCGCGCTGCAGCGGCGCGGCGTGCGAAACGCGCAGATCGTTGAGCGGCTGCTGCGCGCGGGCTGCGATATTCGCGGCCGCCTCGGTAAAGAGGTCGGCGCGGCGACGCGACTGAACATTGCCGTCGCGCTCGTGGAGGCCGGCTATGCGGCGGATACGCACGAAGCATTTGCCAAATACCTGCGCAAAGGCTGCCCTGGGTTCTACACGGTGGAGCGTTATTCGCCGGAGGAGATCATCCGGTTGATTCGCGGCGCGGGCGGGGTGCCTGTTTGGGCGCACCCGCGCAACGGCGGCGCGGATCCGCACCGGATAGCGCCGATGCTCAAAGAGCTCGGCCTGCTGGGGCTGGAAGGCTACCATCCCTCGCTGAGCGAGGGCGACAGCGTGGTGCTCACGAGCATCGCGCGGCAGCTCGGGCTGATCGTCACCTGCGGTAGCGACTACCACGGGGCAAACCGGCCGGCCGTCGTGCCCGGGCAGACCTGGCGCGACATCCCGATCCTCCGTGAGACGCGTGCTTTCTTTGAGGCGCGGCCGCGGCGCGCGCTCGGGGACGCATACGGCAACGCCGGAATCCGCGCGCAGCGGTGAGTCGGTGCATAGCGGTATTTGGATAAAATATACGCATCCGGCTATATTGTGTTGAGAACCGTATCTACCTCTGCTATAATGTGGTTGCAGGGGTCGAAGGGGAGACGGAATATTACGTTTGAGGGAAAGAGGAGAAACAGATGTACACGGGCTCGGGAATCATCAAGATATTTGCCGGCAGCACGGGAAAGCCGTTCGCCAAGAGGATGTGCGCCTATCTCGGAACGCAGCTTGGCGACGCGGAGACGATCAAGTTCAGCGAGGGGAATATCTTCGTTCGCGTCAACGAATCCATCCGCGATAAGGACGTCTATATCGTTCAGCCCATCGGCCGCCAGCCAAACGACGAGTTCGTGGAGCTGCTGTTCTGGATCGACGCGTTCAAGCGGGCCAGCGCGAACTCCGTCACCGCGATCATCCCATATTTTTCCTACGCCAAAGGCGATAAGAAGGACGAGCCGCGCGTATCGATCCGCGCGCGCGTCTGCGCGGACTGTATCGAGGTCGCCGGCGTGGACCGCATCATCACGATGGATCTGCACGCGCCGCAGGTACAGGGCTTTTTCAAAAAGCCGGTCGATCATCTCTACGCAAAGGAGTTGCTCTGCGAATACATCCGCAGGCAGGGCATTGTCAACGAGGACCTTGTGGTCGTCTCGCCGGATGCAGGCTCCGCCAAGCGCGCGAGGGAATACGCTACCGAACTCAACTGCCCCGTCGCTATTGGCGATAAGATGCGATTTGGACACGACGAAAACGCCAAAGTGCTTGAGGTCATTGGCGATGTGAAGGATAAGAACTGCCTCGTGATCGACGACTTCTCGATCTCCGGCGGCACGCTGGTGGACGTGAGCTACGCGCTCACCGACAAGGGGGCAAAGAAGGTCTACGCCGCGCTGTCCCACAATGTGCTGGGCGAAGAGGGTATGCGCAAGATCGAAGCCAGCCCCATCGAGTTTCTGGTTTCAACCGACACGCTGGAGTGCCCGTATGCCAATCTCTCCAGCAAGGTGCGGTTCATCTCCGCGGCGCCGATGTTTGCGCAAGCTGTCAAGATCATCCACGACCGCGCACCGATGAGCACCATGTTTGAGCAGCGCGTGAGCAAGCGCCTCTTGGACATGAGCTTTGCCGAGCAGCAGACGCTGATCTAACCGCACTCCAAACCAAAACATACAGGGCGAAGGCTGCTATCGGCCTTCGTTCGTTGTATAATGCCCGCGCCGGAGCAGACCGGCCCGAATGGGTCAATGCGCGGTGAAGAAAGCGTATGCCGAGGCCGTGTAACAGAAATGTTTTACGCGAAGCGGAGAGATCAAGGGGCGAGAAATAATATATCGTTTCAAAAAATCGCATAAAATCAGCTTCTGCGGTTTATTTTGCAGTTAGCAAGGTAAAATTCATATTGACATAGTCGTCGCGGTATGGTATTATACGCTATTTTGTTGACAATTGTGAACGAGTGGTGATATAGTATGTAGCAAGTGGGATAACACAAGTGGAATAACAATTGTGCGAAAGGAGCGTTGCCGGTGTTTGAAATAGGCGATATGGTCTGCTACCCGATGCATGGTGTGGGTGAAATCGAATCGGTGCAGGAGCAAACTGTGCTCGGCGAGTCGGCGCAGTACTACGTGCTGCGGTTTGTCATGGGCAAGATGACGGCGATGGTTCCTGTCGCAACGGCGGAAGCGGTGGGTCTTCGAAGGCTGGTCTGCCAGGAGGACTGCCGAAAGATCATCAAGTTTCTTTCGGAGGACGGTTGCTCGGATGAGAGCGACAACTGGAACCAGCGCTACCGTGACAATCTCAACAAACTGCGCGTCGGCGATATCTACGGCGTTGCGGACGTGGTGAAGTGCCTGATCCACCGCGATCGCGAGAAGGGCCTCTCGGCCGGCGAACGAAAGATGTATTTAACGGCGAGGCAGGTGCTCGTTGCGGAGCTGGCCGCGTCGTGCGGAAGGGAGGAAAGCGAATTCCTTCCCCTGGTTGGGGGCTGAACCAAACAGGAAAACGCCATTCACTGCATGCGGAAGGTACTCAGGATTTTCATTGCGCTGGTCGGTATCGGCATCGGCTGCGGAATCGTCGCATGGGTGCTCTATTCGTTTAAATACCCAGGCTTCGACTACGTGCTGCGCTATACCACCATCCCCGCCGTGATGGCCGCCCTCTATGCGATCGTTGGTATTCTATTCGGAATCATCCTTTTTATTTTATCCCCAAGGATCATAGACGGCGTTCACGGCTTTTTTCAACGGCTGGAGCACAGACTGACCGAGATGCCCGCGCTCGATATACTCTTCGGCGTGGTCGGCATCATGATCGGCTTGGTTTTTGCGTTCCTGCTGAGCCTCATTTTGCGCACAATCGACGTGCCCGTGCTGCCGGAGGTCGTTGCGCTGCTGCTGTTCTTCATCTGCGGGTATTACGGCGGGCATATTGCCATCTCCCGCCGTGCGGAGCTGATGGACGGGTTTACGCGGCGCGGGCATCTGGCAAAGGGCATCGCCGCATCGGGCGCCCGGCCGAAGGTGCTCGATACGAGCGTGATCATCGACGGGCGGATCTACGATGTTTGCAAGACCGGCTTTCTGGAGGGCGAGATCGTCGTCCCCGCCTTCGTGCTCAAGGAGCTGCGCCATATCGCGGACAGCTCGGATGCGATGAAACGCTCCCGCGGGCGCAGGGGCCTGGATATCCTGCATGCCATGCAGCAGGAATTGCCCCAGCGCGTTGTCGTGGAGGAAAAGGACTACGAGGATGTGGACGAGGTGGATCTCAAGCTCCTGCGGCTGGCGGGCGATCTTGGGGGGATCCTCATGACGAACGACTACAACCTCAACAAGGTCGCCGCGGTGCAGAATATGCCCGTGCTGAACATCAACGACCTGGCAAACGCCGTGCGCTCTGTGTTGCTGCCGGGCGAGGAGATCTCGCTCGCCATCGTGCGCGAGGGCAAGGAGGCGGGGCAGGGCGTCGGCTATCTGCCGGATGGAACGATGGTCATCGTGGAAAACGCCAGAAGGCATATCGGCGAAACGCTGGACATCGTGGTGACCAGTGCGCTGCAAACGTCTGCAGGCAGGCTGGTGTTTGCGAAGCTGCGCGCCTAGTGCGCGGCCGGCTTGCCGGTTTGCCGGCAAGAAACTCCTTGACACGGCTTTGCGCCGTCCTCTATAATACATAAGGTTCATATCATGCGGGCAACTGCCCGTATGTGCGATTTTCGCAGGCTCGCGCCTGCACGACTCAACAACGAAGCGAGGTGTATTCGGGTGGTACGAACCTATCAGCCCAAGAAGCGGCAGCGGAGCAAGGTGCACGGGTTCCGTAAGCGTATGAAGTCGGCCGACGGCCGCAACGTCATCAAGCGTAGACGCGCGAAAGGCCGCAAAGTTCTCAGCGCGTAACGGGATTTGTATTGATCAGAACCGTAAAAGAACGCACAAGCGCTTGCGGCGGGCATTTGCTTGCCGCATGTTTGTATTTGCACAATCGCGCCGAGGGGAACCCGTACGCGGTTGCGCGGCCGGAGAGGCGCAGGAGCGCGCCTCGGTTTGCGGAGCGGATGACGGACGATAAGGAAGCGTAAGCGTGAAGCACAGTGATTCCCTGCGGCGAAAAAAAGAGTTTCGCTATACCTACCGCGTCGGCAAGTCCTGCGGCGGGAAGCTTCTTTCGCTGGTGCACGCAAGAGGCCGCGCTCCGAGCGCGAAGATCGGTTTCTCAGTCAGCAAAAAGATCGGCAACGCTGTTGTGCGAAACCGCGTGAAGCGGCGCATGCGCGAGGCGGTGACGCCGCTGATCCCGTCGATCAAGGGCGGAACCAACCTGATCTTTATCGCGCGGGATGCCATCGTCGACGCGCCGTTTCTCAGTATCCGCGAAGCGATGCTGGCCCAATTGCGCCGCGCGGGCCTGATCAAAGCGGAGGAAGCGCGATGAAGCAGGTGCTGCTCGCGCTCATACGCGGATATCGAAAATTCATCTCCCCGTTGTTTCCGCCGAGCTGCCGGTTTACACCGACCTGCTCCGCGTATGCGGCGGAGGCGATTTCAAAACACGGCGCCTGGAAGGGCGGCTGGCTCGCGCTCTGGCGCATACTGCGCTGCAACCCGTTTTGCAAGGGCGGTTACGATCCGGTTCCGTAAACGGCGCGCAATTCTCACTTTTTTCATTGAAAACAAGATCCGTATATCGAGAGGAGGGCATCCCCCTTGCAAGGTGACTTTTTCCTGACACAATGGGCATTCCTCGGAATGCGCTGGCTGTATGAGACCCTGACCAACGAGAGCATCGTGCTGACGATCATCATCGCGACGCTCTTTATCCGCGGGCTGACGGTGTTCGGCGACATTCGCTCGCGAAAGTCCTCTCTGAAGATGGCTTCGGTTCAGCCGCAGCTCGACAAACTGCGTAAAAAGTATGAGAAAGACCCGCAGCGGCTTAACGCGGAGCAGCAGAAGCTCATGCGTGAAAACGGCGTGAGCATGTTTGGCGGATGCCTGCCGATGCTCATCACCATGCCGCTATTCTTCATCTTCATCGCGGCGTTCCGTCAGTGGGGCAACGAGATGATGGTTCGCCTGATGTTGGCGCTCGATGACAACAAGGACAAGGGCATCGAGATGTTCCAGACGTTCAAATTTTTCTGGATCAACAATATGTGGATGCCGGATAACGGCTTTTCGCCGGTCATCGCGACCGCGTCGGAGTTCTTTGGCACGGCGAACAAAACGCTGCCGAATCTGCTGTACTTCCAGGAGCATCCGGAGGCGCTGCAGCGGTTTGTCGACCTTGGCTTCTTCATTAAGAGCGGGGATACGTATTCGCTCGCCGCGATAACCGACGAACTGACCGCGAGCTACAACGCGCTGATGGCGCCCTGCGCCGAGCTTTACAATGGCTATAACAACGGATGGTTTATCTTCCCGGTTCTTGCCGGTGCATCGACCTATCTCTCCACGTGGATCATGCAGCGAAACCAGCCGAAGAATGAAGCCACGGCAGGCACAAACAAGATCATGAACTGGCTCATGCCGGTGATGTCGTTTGTATTCTGCTTGCAGTACAACGCGAGTTTTGCGGTGTATTGGACGTTCAGCAACATGTTTGCGCTTGCTACGTCGCTGCTGATCAATCGCTCGTTTGCCAAGCAGAAGGCGGCCGAAACGGAGGTTAGCATAAAATGAGGAGCATGGAGTTTTCGGGGCGCAGTGTCGATGAGGCGATCTTCATCGGTCTCAACGAGATGGGCGTAACCATCGACGAGGTCGAGATCGAGACCATACAGCCGGAGAGCAAGGGCCTGTTTGGCATCGGCGCAAAGCAGGCGATCGTTCGCCTGACGCAGCGCGAGGTGCCGCTCGTGATGGAGATGGAGCAGGTCTACCGCAAGGAGAAGGAAGCGAGCTTTCAGCAGCGGCGTGAGCAGGCGCATCGAAGCGGGCCGCGTCCCGAGCGGCGCGACGGCGAGCGCACGGATCGCGCACAGCGCAGTCCTTCCCAATACGGCGAGCAGCGTGGCCGCGGCCGCGAGCGCACGCAGGAGACGGCGCCCGCGGAAGCACAGGAGCACTTCGACTACAGCGAGGAGCTTGCGAAGAACACGCCTTGTGCGGCATTTTTGAGCGAGCTTCTGACGAAGATGAACAGCCCCGCGCCGGTTCTGGCGGCGGATACGGAAAATGGCTTGCGCCTCTGCATCGATGCGGAGACGATGGGACTTCTGATCGGGCGACGCGGCGAAACGCTGGATGCGATGCAGTATCTCGTTTCGCTGGTTGCCAACAAAAACCGCAAGGAAGAGGGCTACATCCGTGTGACCCTCGACACCGAAGGATACCGCTCCCGCCGTGAGGAGACGCTCAAGCGCCTTGCGCGCAGAAACGCACAGCAGGTGCGGCAGACGGGGCGGCCCGTGTCGATGGAGCCGATGAACCCGTATGAGCGGCGTATCCTGCAC
>JAEWQH010000028.1 GCA_023399275.1 Bacillota bacterium | reverse complement strand
TGTTACCATTTTTTTGAGCCATCGTGGGTTCTCCTTTGCTGAATGTCTTCACACCATTCATTCTATCGGAGTCCCGATGGCTTTCCTATGCCTTCTTCCTTTTTGCGAACTTTATTGTACGCTATCGATGTATATGCATGTAAGATGGATATGTACACGCTTATAACCCGGAGGTTGTTGGTTCAAATTCTTCTTTCGTAACCATTTAGAAAATCCTCTCAACAGGGAATTTTTTTCGTTTTAGCGAGATGATTTTTGTTACAGAAACCGGAGAAGCCCTACTATCTAATGTTTATTGGTATGTTGAATAGCCTAGGATTACGACGATTTATAACAAGTGGCTGGCTTGGTTGCTCGACTTCGGGGTCGATTGCGGGTATCGCTATTTAAAATTACGCGGATAGAAACAATGAAACGGGGGAAGAAGATATCTGTTGATACAAAGTGTGCTGTTTTTACTTAGTGCTTTCCTACAAGGACGTCAAATCGTTTACAGCGGCGCTCAAGCCCATTTACAAGGCTCCAACCGAGGAGACCGCGCTGGAGGCTATGGACGGTCTAGGGTGCGAAATATCCCGCCAGGATTTGATCCTTGCTGGATCACTGGGACGAACTTGCGACCATGTTCAAATATCCGGAGCCGATCCGCCGGGTGATCTGTACGACCAACGCCATCGAAAAATTCAACCGGCAATTACGCAAGATCACAAAGACAAAAAGCGCGTTCGTCTGTGACGATGCGTTACTCAAGCAGCTGTATCTGATCACCATGCAGGTTACAGAAAGCTGGACGATGCCGATCAAAGACTGGGGTCAAATTCTCATGCACCTAATGATTTTCTTCGGTGATCGCGGCTGTGGTGTTGGCTGTAATGGCATCTGGTCGCTAGAGAGATGAAGATGCGTTGACGCTGATGACGCAGTACCTATCGCGGACATAAGCGTTTAAACAACATAAATACTCGCGAACGATTGAGTTCTGTGCCCGCATTGGACCCGTCCCCAAGGACGTGACATCCAATACGGGTATTTTTTTGCGGTTTTTCTTCCGAATATTTCCGGTTTTGGTTTTTTGTATCGTTCTCGGTAAGTAGAGGGACAAGAGGCGGATGTTCATCATGCGGTCCCGGGAACAGGAGATTTGGCATGCTCGAATCTGAGGATATCATCCGGCGTCGCTGTGAAATGTTCGAAAGCTATTGTAAAACCGTTCTGCGAAATTATGCCCGTGATCTTGAGCGCGCGGCGCGCCGGCGAGAAGAAAGAGAAATCTTAACCAGCACCCCCATGGAGTTTGCGCAGTTGGAAGCGGATGAAGAGGAACGGAATATCATACTGTGTTTGGGCGTGCCATGCGTTATCATCGATGAAACCTTATACATCGCGCTTTTATCGCTTTCAGAGAGACAGCGGAATGTGATTCTCTGTGGCAACTGGCTTAACATGACTAACGAAAAAATAGCTGACATTTACAGTGTTACGACAAGAACGATCTATAACTGGCGCAAGAGCGCCATTCAGCGCATAAAGAATGCATATGAAAAAGAGGCGGCTTTTGAAGTATAGTGGGAAATCAGAAAGCCATGTGACACTTTCATATGACGTGATTACTGCCGCCTGCATTGGTGATTCTTCCGCAGTCTCGTTGGTGCTAGAACATTTCAACGCATACATACATCAAGACGCCGACACAAACCAAGCAGACAAAGGAACGGAAGGCGCCGGGGAAACGCAGGAAGCGGGCACAGCGACCGCGTACTGCGCCGCTCTCAGACGAGACCGTGCTTGAACGCGCGCTCGCGGCGGATAAGGATGAGCTGTTCTCGAAACTCTGGAACGGCGAGTGGAGCGCGATCTACGCCAGTCAGTCCGAGGCGGACATGGCGCTGTGCTGTAAACTGGCGTTCTGGACAGGGAAGGATCGGGAGCAGATGGACCGGTTGTTCCGACGGAGCAAGCTCTTTCGCCCGAAATGGGACGAGCGGCATCTCGCAAACGGCGCGACCTACGGTGAGGAGACGGTCGGCAAGGCGGCTGATCTCGTTGAGGAAACCTACAATCCTGCCTCCTCCGAGCCGATCTTCGAGTCGGAGGGACGGTACTACCGCGCAAAGGGCGACAGCGTCACGCCGTTGACGAACTTTGTGGTAAAGCCCGTTGAGATGGTCGAGTCGGACGAAGAGACGCAACTGACCGCGGACCTTGTCACGGTGCGCGGCGAGACGTTTCGGCACTCGTTTCTCACGACCGACTTTACCAACCTGCAGCGGTTCAAGAATGCGCTAAACAGGCGCACGATTGCGCTGAGCTACGCGGGTACGGAGGGCGACCTCGAGCTGTTCAAAGCGTTCCTCTACGAGCTGACATGGGTACGCAAGATCGGCGTCAAGGCGTCCGGTATGTATTTTCATGCGGACCGCTGGGCGTTTGTCAGCGGTGATCAGGCGGTGGATGGCAACGGACAGGATGTTACGGATATCCGGCAATTCGAGCAGCCGGCCGGCCCGAATCTGCTCGACGCTACGCCGCTTACAGCGGAGCGGCTAATCGAGCTCGGCCCGTTGCTGCTCGGTTACAACGAACCGGCCAAGACAGTTGCCGTGCTGGCGTGGTGCGCGGCGTGCTTTTTCAAGGAACATCTCAAACGCAAGAAGATTAAGTTCCCGCACCTGTTTCTGATCGGCGAGGCGGGCAGCGGCAAGAGTAACACGCTCGAGCGCGTGATCCTGCCGATCTTCTCCAAGGCGCGTATCTCGGCCGCGTCGCAGGTGACGAAGTTCACGCTCATGAAGGAGGCCGCCGCTTCGAACCTGATCCCGCAGGCGCTCGACGAGTTCAAGCCCTCCAAGATCGACCGCTCGACGCTGTCCGGACTGCTCAATCACATGCGAAACGCCTACGACGGCACGGATGGCGAGCGCGGCCGCGCAGATCAGACGCTGACGAAGTACACGCTCTGCGCACCGCTCGCGGTCGCCGGCGAGGAATCACCCGCCGAGGCGTCGATCCGAGAACGTGGGATCGAGCTGCTGTTTTCCAAGAAAGACCTCAAGCCCGCCGAGCGTAGAAAGGCGTTTGCAAAGCTTGCTGCTATGTCCGACGCGCTTGGTGCGCTGGGCCGCGCGCTGCTTGACGCAGCGCTGAACACGTCCACTCCGGATGCGGTTGCTTGGCACGCGGAAGGGCTGGAGCGGTTTGATTCCATCCTGCCGCCGCGGATTCGAAATAACCTAGCCTGCTGCGCCGTGGGGTTGCGGCTGATCGAGCGTGTCTGCACAAGGCTGGATTTGAGTTGGGCGCAGGTGTTTGATGTACCGATGGAAACCTGCGTGGAGTTCCTGAGCTATGGCGCGAAGGAATACCTGCTCGAAGGCGGCACCGACAACAAGGGTGTGATCGAGCAGACACTCGAGTTCATGGCGCGCATGGGACTGTGCACGAACGAGTGGACGATTCTCGAAAATCTGGATCATACAGCCATCTGTTTCAAACGCTGTTACGACCGATACACCAAATACCGCCGCGATCATGCGATCACGGGCGAGTGCCTCGAGTACGCGCAGTTCCTCCGCCAACTGCGTGTTTCCGACCTGTTCGTCGCCTACAAAAGCGTTCGGTTGGGCGGGCAGCCGGCCAGCGCGCATGTGCTGAATATGGATCTTATCCGCTCGCGCTGCGGCATTTACAGCTTCGACGCGCAGGCGGCGGATATCGTGACTCCATGGGATGATCACAAGTAATCTTGTAATTTTGTAATTTGTAATTCTTTATTTCTATAGCTACGCGGAAAATTTGCTTCTCGCATGCGCGTACGTGCGTGCGCGCGTATACACGCCGACCTATGGTATACCGCGAATTGCAATTACACAATTACAGGATTACGGAAAGGTAGGTTTTGTGCTGGAGAAGGATATCGTGGCCGCGATCATGCGGCGGCTGAAAGCGACGACCGAATGCTTCGCCTGGAAAACACATGACGGCATGTACGGTACGGCTGGCCTGCCGGATATTGTGTGCTGCCTGGAAGGGAGGTTCTTTGCCTTCGAGGTTAAGACGCCGTCGGGGCAGTTGACGAAGCTGCAGGAACATACGCTCGAACGGATTCGGACCGCGGGCGGCCGCGCGTTTGTGGTGCGATCGGTCGAGGATGTGGACGCGGTCCTGTGGGCGTATGCGGGAATTGAGTCGGAACAGGAAGGAAGGGACGAAGCATGACCACAAAGGAATACCTTTCGCAAGCATATCGGATCGATCAGCGGATCGACAGCAAGCTCGAGCAGGTACTATCGCTGCGGGCGCTGCTGGGCAAGGCGACCGCGACGCTGACTGAAACGCCGCGCTCGGCGACGCTCGATCCGCGCTCCATGGAGGATGTAGTCGCCAAGATGGTCGATCTGGAGACCGAGATCAACGAGGATATCGATACGCTCGTTGATCTGAAGCAGGAGATCACGCGCGTGATAAAGGGCGTGGAGAATCCGGAGCATCAGACGCTGCTGGAACTGCGATACCTGTGCTTTAGGCGCTGGGAGGATATCGCGGTCGAACTGGGTTATACCTCTCGGCATATGTTCCGTATCCATGATCTGGCGGTGACGAGCGTGCGGTTACCGCCCGACAGTGGTTAATAGGCAGCCATATTGCGAAGAAAATTCCCGTAGAGCGAAAAGTTGTCAGCAAATGTCATTGCTTGTCACCTGCCCCCCTGTGAGATAATACAATCGCAGAAAATGTAAGAGAGCCTTCGCGGGCAAGCGCGGGGGCTCTTTTGCGTGTCTGCAAGGAGGTCGTCATGCCGCACAGACCGAAACGTCCCTGCTCGTGGCCTGGCTGCGGCCGACTGGCGGATGGACGCTACTGCGAGGAGCACCGCCGCCTGAACGAGCGAGCGTACAACCGCTATGGTCGCGATCCCGAGACGCGCAGACACTACGGCAGGGACTGGCGACGCATTCGCGAGCGATACATCCAGTTGCACCCGCTGTGCGAGCAATGCGAGAAAGATGGCCACCTAAATATCGCCGAAGAAGTACACCATATCCTGCCGCTGTCCGAGGGTGGCACGCACGACGAGCAGAATCTCATGGCGCTGTGCAAGAGCTGTCATTCGAAGATCACGGCGGGAGCCGGATGGCGCGGCGGAGAGTAGCGCGAAGGTGTATTTGTTCGCGATCTATCGCGATCTCACGTAATCTCCGTTATCGTGCGTAATCGACGGTGGGGGCGTCTGAATCTCTGTAACCTTCCGTTTCGTGCAACGCGCCGGCCTCTCGTGTGCGTTTTCGCAGGTTCAAACCAGGTATTACCCGAGGAGGATTGACATGGCCAAGGATGGAACCAACCGCGGCGGGGCGCGGTACCGCTCGGGTCCGGCGAAAAAGCCGCTTGCGGATGCACTTGTAGACGGCAATCCCGGCAAGCGAAAGCTGACTGTCGTGGAGTTTCGGCACGCGGCCGACCTCAAGGGTGGCGATATGCCCAAGCCCCGCGAGCTGCTTTCCGCGCGGCAAAAGGACGGGCGCACGCTCGAGGCGGCAGAGATCTACGCGATCACGTGGGAATGGTTGCGGGAGCGCGGTTGCGCGGAGATCGTCTCGCCGCAGTTGATCGAGCGGTACGCCATGAGCGCGGCGCGCTGGATTCAGTGCGAGGAGGCTGTAACGACGTTCGGCTTTTTAGCCAAGCATCCCACCACCGCAAGCGCAATCCAGTCACCATACGTGGCCATGAGTCAGAACTACATGTCGCAGACGAACCGACTCTGGTATGAGATCTTCCAGATTGTCAAGGAGAACTGCACCGCCGACTACGCGGGCGCGAATCCGCAGGACGACGTTATGGAGCGCCTGCTCACGGCGCGGAAAGGGAAATAGCCATGGACGAGGTGCAGGAGTTCATTCGCTCGTTACGATACCACCGCCTGACGAGTCAGCAGCGAAAGACGCTGCGCGGGCAGGCGCTTGCGGGAGATCTCGCGGGTGCGAAGAAGGAATTGCAGAGGTTTTGCTCCGCGGTGGCGAATAGAAAAGTACACCGCTCATGCAAATAAGGGTTTATATCCCAGGTCACTTACGGTACACTATATGTGACTGGTAAACAAGAGTTATGAGTTGCTTAATAAACAGGAATTTGTTGCTGACCGTTAGAGGCCGAAACGAACTTGGTAGTATGGCTATAATCGGCGTAAAAAGACCAAATCGAACAATATTAGGGGCGAGCTAACAATATTAGGGGCGAGCTAATGAATTTTAATTTTACTATAATTACGGAACCAGCAGATACATTAGGGAAAGAACTTGACATGATTAAAGGCATGCTCCTATATGCCGATAACATAAAGGTTGTAAGCCCATTATTATCACGCTATTTGTTTTATTCCAATTCGAGCGGTAATCATGTCGTTCAGAGTGATCAGGCCATAATACGTTCAGTACAACATACAAAGCTGGGGCTATCCATCCTTCGTTCAAGGCGGTGCTAAGCGTAATAGAGTCATCATTCGTTTTCATCTGGTAAAAACTTGCTGTATCATGTATGGATTGATCTTCATATACCGTGATGTCATCAGCATGGTCAAGAATCACAAGGTAATCAGACGTATCGTAGAGTTCAATCGCCAAGTGGAAAACTTGGCTGACTTGCATATCGAGCCTGTTATAGGCAAGACTGCCACTTCGTTTGTTCAGTGCGGCGACTGCACTTTTCTTCATGTGGACTCCTTTCATTTTGGTATTCCTTAAAACGGAGCAAAAAGTCCTTAACAACGATATAGGCGTATCCGCAATTTTTGAAATGTGTCGAGTATGTTGCGCAACGCACTCTCTGCTAACATATGTCTTTTTTTACTCGGGGGTAGAAAAACCATAAAATTCTCAAACTCAATATGGTTTATTATAGCAATCCGTGTCAAATTCCACAACATCGAGCTACCTACGATACCCTTACGCGTTACTCCGAACTCCTGCGCGTTACTCCGAACTCCTGCGCGTTTCTCTGGGGTGGGTGCAAATTCGGAGCGACAAGCTAGAAAAGAGCCTAACAAGCCCATCGCGGATGTGAAACGCAAAAAGCCATAAACGAAAAAAGCCCAGAAAGTCTGGGATTTTTGGATAGAAAAAGAACTCTCGGAACGTATCATTTCGAGAGTCCTTTGATGGTGCCGGTGGTCGGACTCGAACCGACACGGTATCGCTACCAACGGATTTTGAGTCCGTCACGTCTGCCAATTCCATCACACCGGCTCAAGAAGATATTTTAGCACATGCCGCCGGGCGATTGCAAGCACGGACCTGCGGCCGGTTCGCGTTCCCTGAAACGGCGTACCGGCGTTTGGCTACACCGTAAGCTCCTGCAGCGGCGTGCTCTCCGCAACCGGGTGCTTTGCAAGGAAGCGCTCCGTCTGATCAACCGAACGGCCGATATGGCGTGCGGGGTCCAGCTCACGCCGGATTTCCTCCAGACCGAGCGGAAACGCAGGGTCTGCGCCGAGGCGCTCGGGCAGGTCGTTTCCCTCGCCCGCCGCCAGCCGTTCCTTTGCTGCGAGCGAGTGTGTGCGGATGATCTCATGCAGCGCCTGCCGGTTGCCGCCGCGCCGGACGCCCGCCATGAGCAGGTTTTCCGTCGAGAGAAATGGCAGCGCGTCGCCGAGGAGCTTTGCGTTCGCCTGCTCGTGCACGATCAACCCGGTGCAGACGTTTGCCATCAGCCGCAGCACCGCGTCCGTGGCGAGAAACGCTTCGGGAAGCGAGAGCCTGCGATTGGCGGAGTCATCCAGCGTGCGCTCAAGCCACTGGGCGCTCGCGGTCAGCGGCGCGTTGAGCGACGTGGCCATCACGAAGCGCGAAAGCGAGCAGATGCGCTCCGAACGCATAGGATTCTGTTTATACGCCATGGCGGAGGAGCCGATCTGCTTGCTCTCAAACGGTTCGGAGAGGATGCCGTCGTGCTGCAGTAGCCGGATGTCGTCACCAAAGCGGTAGGCGCTTTGCGCCACGCTGGAGAGCGCGCCGAGCACGCGGCTATCCAGCTTGCGCGGGTAGGTCTGTCCGCTGACGTCGTAGCAGCGCGCGAAGCCAAAGTCGGAGGCGATCTGCGCATTGAGCGCGTCGATTTTATGCGTGTCGCCGCCAAACAGGGAGACGAAGCTTGCTTCCGTACCCGTCGCCCCGCGGCAGCCGAGAAAACGGATCGCTGAGAGCGCATCCTCGATCTCCTCCAGATCCAGCCATAAGTCTTGCAGCCAGAGGCATGCGCGCCGCCCGATGGTGACGGGCTGGGCGGGCTGAAAGTGCGTGTAGCCCACGGTCGGGATCGCCTTTGTGCGCCCTGCAAAGTCTGAAAGCGGCTTGAGCACGGCGTGGATGCTGTTTCGAATGCTGCAGAGGGCATCGCGCAGGATGATCAGATCCGCATTGTCGGTGACATAGCAGCTGGTCGCGCCGAGGTGGATGATGCCCGAGGCCTTTGGGCAGACCAGCCCGTAGGCGTAGACGTGCGCCATCACGTCGTGGCGCACCTCGGCTTCCCTGCGCGCGACCGCGTCATAGTCGATGTCGTAGATGTGCGCGGCGAGTTCATCCACCTGCTCCTGCGATACGGGCAGCCCAAGCGTGTGCTCCGCGCGGGCGAGACTCACCCAGAGCTTCCTCCAGGTGGAATAGCGCATGTCCGGCGAGAACAGCCGCTGCATCTCATCCGAGGCATAGCGGCTGCTCAGCGGACTTTCGTAGCGATCCCGCATGGCTGCGTCACCTCCGGATGATCTCGTCGCGCGCCGCGCCGACGGAGATGCTCGTGATCGGGCAGCCGATGCGCTTCTCAATAAAGTCGATGTAGTTCCGCGCGGCCTCGGGCAGTTCTTCAAACGTGCGGCATTGGGAGACGTCGCACTGCCAGCCGGGCAGGTATTCGATGACGGGCTTTGCCTCGGCGATTGCCGCCGGGAAGGGGAAGTCGTCCGTTTTAACGCCGTTGAGCTCATACTGCACGCAAACGGGGATTTTGTCCATATAGGAGAGGATATCGACCTTGGTCAGCGCGACCTCGGTCGCGCCCTGCATAGCGACGCCATAGCGGGTTGCCACGATATCCATAGGCCCGACGCGGCGAGGGCGACCGGTGGCCGCGCCGTATTCCGCGCCCGCCTCGCGCAGGCGCTCGGCCTCCTCGCCAAACCACTCCGCGGTAAACGGGCCTTCGCCCACGCAGGTGGAGTAGGCCTTGACCACGCCGACGACGCTGTCCAGCCGCGCGCCGGGCATGCCGGAGCCGATGGGCGCGTAGGCCGCAAGCGGAGCGGAGCTTGAGGTATAGGGGAAGATGCCGAAGTCTACGTCTCGCAGCACGCCGAGCTGCGCCTCGAAAAGGATGTTTTTCTTGCCGTCCACGCTGCGCAAAAATGCGCCGGTATCACAGATGAAGGGCTTGAGCCGCTCGCCATAGGTTGCCAGCCAGCCCCAGATCTCGTCCGGTGAGTAGGTCTTGGCGCCATAGACGTTTTTCAGCGTCAGGTTCTTCCACTCCAGAATGCCGGCAAGGCGTTTTTTGAGATACTCCGGGTAGAACAGCTCGCCGAGCATGATGGTTTTTTTCATGTATTTATCGCCGTAGACCGGCGCGATGCCGCGCTTGGTGGAGCCGTACTTCGCGTCTGCAAGGCGCGCCTCCTCCAGCGCGTCCTGATCGCGGTGGTAGGGGAAGACGATCGGCGCGCGGTCGCTTATCTTGAGGTTCTCCGGCGTGATGGAGATGCCTTTGCCGCGCAGCTCATCGATCTCTTCCAGCAGTTTCTCCGGGTCGATGACCGTGCCGTTGCCGAGCACGTTGACCACGCCGCTGCGAAAGATGCCGCTCGGCAGCAAGTGCAGCGCAAACTTGCCGTATTCGTTGACCACGGTATGCCCTGCGTTGTTGCCGCCCTGATAGCGCACGACGACGTCATAATCCGCGGCGATGAGGTCGACCATGCGGCCTTTGCCCTCGTCTCCCCAGTTGATTCCCACGATTGCACAGTTCATGTTTTTGCTCCTTTCCGAGTTGAACCCATGTGACCACCCTGCGCCGCGTGCGGCGGGCTGCTCCTCTGCGAGGGCGCGTAGACGTCGTTCCCAAGCAAATCAAACGACACGACGACGGGAAAATCCTCCACCTGCAGGCGGTAGACTGCCTCCGCGCCGAGGTCGGCAAACGCGATGAGCGCACAGGACCGGACGCACGAGGCATAGAGCATCCCGGCGCCGCCCGTTGCGGCAAAGTGAACCGCGCGGCCCCGCATCGCTTCATTGACGGCGGCGCTCCTTGCGCCTTTGCCGATGAACTGGACGATGCCGTGGCCGATCAGAGCGGGCGTATACGCATCCATGCGCTTGCTGGTGGTCGGCCCGCAGGGACCGATGACCTCGCCCGGCGCAGCGGGGCAAGGTCCGCAGTAATAGATGCACGCGCCCGCCGGTATGGGCAGCGGTTCGCCATCCTTCAAAAGCCGATCGAATCTGGCGTGCGCCGCGTCCCGCGCGGTATAGACGCTGCCGGTTAAGTATACCACGTCTCCGGCGCGCAAAACGCGCATATCGTTTGCCGAAAGCGGAACCTGCATGCGGTATTCCATCCTGCGCTATACCTCCTCGTGCGCGTGGCGGCAGGCGTGGCATTGGATGTTTACCGCGACCGGCAGCCCGGCGATATGTGTCGGTTCCGCTGCCGCGTGCACCGCAAGCGCGCTGGTTACGCCGCCGAGGCCCATAGGCCCCGCGCCGCCCGCGTTGATGCGAAGGAGCGCCTCGCGCTCGATCTGCGCGATATCCTCGCGCGGCGAAGGCGCGCCGAGCGAACGCAGAAGCTGGCGCTTTGCCAGCAGCGCGCAGGACTCCATCGTGCCGCCGATGCCGACGCCGACGATGACCGGCGGGCAAGCGGAGGCGCCCGCATCGCGCACCGTGGCCGTGATGTGGGAGAGGATGCCTTCGCGCCCTGCGGAGGGCGGGAGCATGGCGAGCCGGCTCATGTTTTCGCTGCCGAAGCCTTTCGGCGCGACGGTGAGCAGGACGCGATCCCCCTCGACAAAGCGGGTATGCAGTACGGCGGGTGTGTTATCCGCCGTGTTGACGCGCGTGATCGGGTCGAGCACGGATTTGCGCAGGTAACCTTCGGTATATGCAAGCCGCACGCCTTCGTCAACCGCGGCGGAAAGGTCGCCATCCAGAAAAACTTCGCGCCCGATGTCCGCAAACACGACGACCATGCCGGTATCCTGACAGATCGGCCGCGCTGCCTGCCGCGCGAGGCGCTGGTTTTCCAGCAGCTGGCCGAGCACGCTGCGCGCTGCGCTGCCCTCCTGCTCGCACTCGCGCGCGGCGGCGAGGGCATACACGGCATCGTCCGGCAGGGTGCAGCAGGCGCGCAGGCAAAGCCTGCGTATAGGCTCGACGAGTTGCCCGACCGGAAGGATCCGCATGCTGTTTGCCGCCTTTCTATGCAGTATAATCGAATACACCCGAAAAACAAATTATCGCATAAATCGTGGCCTGTGACAAGATGGGAATTTCAGGAGCGAGCGGATAGTATGCAATAAAACCGCATGATTATGAGCTTGATTGCCAGGGGCGCCGCCGTCATAGCCGCGCGCTCCACGCAGCGTAGGTTGCCCGCGTGGAGCCGGCGTGCTATGCTCACGACAGAAAGCAAGGTGGTGTTATGGATCATTATGTGACCGGGAGTACAATCCGGCGCCTGCGGGAGAAAAAGGGGTACACGCAAAAGCAGCTGGCCGAAAAACTGGCGGTGAGCGATAAGGCGGTCTCCAAGTGGGAATCCGGCCGGGGATTGCCGGATATCAGCCTGATCGAGCCGCTGGCAAAGCAGCTGGGCGTTTCGCTGACGGAGCTGTTCTCCGGCGAGTGCGTGCAGAATACGAACCGCCACGGCAATATGAAAAAAAGCAAGCTCTATGTCTGCCCTGTCTGTGGCAACGTGATCCTCGCCGCGGGCGAGGGGGCGTTCAGCTGCTGCGGTGTGCAGCTCCCCGCGCTGGAAGCGGAGGAAGATGAGGGCGAGCACGCGATCTCTACAGAGCGCATCGACGGGGAGCTTTACGCATCCATGCAGCATCCGATGGAGAAGGCGCACTTCATCTCGTTTTTTGCGCTTGTAACGGCGGATCGGGTGCAACTCGTGAAGCTGTATCCCGAGCAGGATGCGGCGGCGCGCCTACCCATCCGGGGGCATGGCATTGTCTACGGTTACTGCAACCGGCACGGTTTGTTTGCAAGACGGATATAGCGGCCGCCGCAAAAACGCTTTGTGCCCGGCCAGCCGGGATGATAGAATATCGGCGGGACGAAGTCTGAATTTTTTGGAGGAACGGCGATATGAAAACTGCGGTGGTCTACTATACCTTTGGCGGCTCAACCCGGAAAGAGGCGGAACGGATCGCGGCGGAGCAGGGTGCGGATCTGTTTCGTGTTCGCGAGGCGGGGAAGCGAAGCCTGCTCGGCGCGTTTGTCCCCGGTGTAATCGAGGCGATGAAGCGCAGAAAACCGAGGATTCAGCCCGAGGCGCTGGATCTTTCCGCATACGAGAGGATCTATCTTGGCTGCCCTGTTTGGGCTGCGCATCCGGCGCCTGCGTTCAACGCGATGGTTGAGCTGCTGCCCGCCGGCAAAGAGGTAGCCGTCTTCTTCTGCGGCGCGGGAAACGACCCGCGCGAGAGCGACGCGCAGACGCGCCGGCTGATCGAGGCGCGCGGCTGTATGCTGACACGGATGGATACGATCCCGACCGGTCTGCCGCCGCACAAGGGCAAGGAAGCGTAGCGGGGACAATGGATGGGTACGCTTGGGTTTTCGCTGGTCGGATTCGTTTGCCTATGCATGCTCTTGGTGCCGAATATCCTCTGGATGCGCGCGCAAAAAGAGCCGACCAAGCAGCGGGCGGAGCCGCCGGCGCTGGCATGGCTGGAACGGATCGGGCAGGCGGGCATCGTTGCTTGCGCGCTGATCTTTTGCGACTACGACCGGGTTGCGTGGTCGCCGCGCTATCTGCTGCTGGCTTCTGCGCTCCTGCTGCTGGTTTTATATGATCTGTGGTGGCTGCGCTATTTTCGCGGCGCGCGGAGAGAGGCCGACCTGTACCGCCCGCTTCTGGGCCTTCCGCTGGCGGCCGCTGTGCTGCCCGGGGCTGCGTTTTTTTTGCTGGGTGCTTTTGGCGCGGTGGTTTGGATGATGCTCTCGAGTGTGCTGTTTGCCGCGGGGCATATCCCGATAGCGTACCGGCACAGGAACGAGCTGCGGTGTGAATCGGAGCGCGATCGATAAAAACGCGCGGGGCAAATCAATCGCCCCGCGCGTTTGCGTGCTATGTGTTTTCTACTTTTTTACGACTGCGTTTCGGATCGCGCCGGCGGCAGCAAAGAGCAGAAACAGCGCGATGTTGACGCAGACGATGCTCGCTCCGCTCGGCGCCTCGTAGACATAACTCACCACCATGCCGAGCACAAAGCCCGCCACGGCGACCGCGGCCGAGAGCAGCGTCACCGTCAGGTAGCGCTTGCCGATGCGCATGGCGCTCAGCACAGGGAAGATGATGAGGCTGGAGATGAGCAGCGCGCCCATCATGCGCATGCCGAGCACGACGGTGACCGAGGAGAGCGTTGCCAGCGCCGCGTTGTACGCGCGGGTCGGGATGCCCGTTGCGCGGGAGAAGGACTCGTCGAACGTAACCGCGAACAGGCGCGGATAAAACAGCACAAACAGCGCGAGCACGACCGCACTGAGCGCGACGGAGAGCGTGGCGTCCGCAGCGGAGAGCGAGAGGATGCTGCCAAACATATAGTTATACACATCCGTATTCATGCCCGTGGTCATGGAGACGACCATCACGCCGATGGCGAGTGCGCCGGAGGAGAGCATGGCGATGGCCGCGTCGCCCTTGATGCGCGTGCTCTCGCTCATGCGCAGCAGCAGGAACGACGCCGCGATGCAGACGGGGATGGCGAGGTAGAGTGGGGCGATGTTTGCCACCGAGGCGATGGCGAGCGCGCCGAAGCCCACGTGGGAGAGCCCGTCGCCGATCATGGAGAAGCGCTTGAGCACGAGGCTCACGCCCAGAAGCGACGCGCAGAGCGAAACGAGCAGGCCGACGACCACGGCGCGCACGAGAAACGGATAGGACAGCATTTCACCGATGATCGCGATCATCTGCCTTCACCTCCCAAAAACCGTTTGCCGATCTCGCTTTTGCGATAGTCCGCCGCGGAGCCATAGAAGAGCTGGCGGTTATCCAGGTGCAAGACGCGGTTTGCCTCGTGCGCCGCGGCGTGCGGGTCGTGCGAGACCATGACGATGGTCACGCCGTGGTTGCGGTTGATCTGCTCGATCAGCCGATACATGTCCGCCGCGGCGACGGGGTCGAGGCTCGCGATCGGCTCGTCGAGTATGAGCAGTTTTTGCGTGGCCGCAAGCGCGCGGGCAAGCAGCGTGCGCTGCTGCTGCCCGCCCGAGAGCTCGCGAAAAGCGCTGTTTTTCAGCGGGAGCATGCCGACGCGCTCGATCTGCTCGAGTGCATTTTTTCGCTGTATCCGCGTGTAAAATGGACGAAACCCGAGAGAGTTGAGCGTGCCGGAGAGCACGACCTCCTGCACGCTGGCGGGGAAGTCGCGCTGGCTCTCCTTTTGTTGGGGGAGATAGCCGATCTGGCGCGCGCTGAGGCCTTCGCCAAATGTGATGGCGCCGGTATGCGGCGCTTTCAGCCCGAGCAAACCCTTGACGAGCGTGCTCTTGCCCGAGCCGTTTTCGCCGACGATGCAGAGATAGTCGCAGGGCTCAACGGTGAAATTGAGACCGCTGACGACCTCCTTGCCATCGTAGCGAAACGCGGCGTTTTGAACCTGAATCAACGACATCTGGTGTGACAGCCTCCTGCTTTTTTGAAATATTCGGTCAGTTCAGCGCGGCCTGCAGCGCAAGGACGTTGTTCTGCATGAGCGACAGATACGTCGCCCCGCTTTCAAACTCCGCTTTGGTCACGTTGTGGCAGGTATGAAAGAGCGTCGTCTTTGCGCCGGTCGCTTCGGCGATGGTATTCGCCATCTGCTGGTTGGACATCTCGATGTAGAACACGACCGGGATATCCTCCGCCTTCACGTGGTCGATCAGGAAGGCGACCGTTGCGGCCGAAGGTTCCGTCTCGGTGGAGCAGCCGGGGAACGCCGCGTAATACGACAGCCCAAATTCCTCGACGAAGTAGCGCGCGGGGAAGCGGTCGGCAAAGACGACGGTCTTGCGCGGCGCCGCGTTCACCACGGCCCAGAACGACTGGTCGAGTGCCTCCAGCTGCGCGATATACGCGTCGGAATTGGCCTGGTATGCCGGCGCGTTGGCCGGATCGACCTTCGCCAGCTCCGCCGTCATCGCCCGAACGATGGCGATGGCGTTGACGGGCGCCGTCCAGACATGCTCGTCCCATTCGTGCTCGTGTGCTTCCTCGCCTTCTTCATCTTCGTGTGCTTCCTCTGCCTGCATGCCCTCGATCGTCTCCTCTTCATAGAGCGAGACGCAGTCCATCATGCGGAAGGTGTTGACGTCGCTATCCAGTCCGGAGAGTACGCCTTTGACCCAGGTGTCGTTCTCGCCACCGACGTAGACGAACAGATCGGCTTGCTGGATGCGGATGATATCCTGGCTGGTGGGGTCAAAGGAGTGCACCTCCTCGCCGGGCTGCAGCAAGAGCGTGACGTTCGCGTCCGTACCCGCCGTGATCTGCCGCGCAAAATCGTAGCCGGGGAATACGGTGGAGACCACCGAGATGCCCGCGGTTGATTCGGCGGTCTGCTGCGGTGCGCAGGCGGCGAGGGCGGAGAGCAAAAGAAGCAGGATCAGCGCAAGCGCTGCGGTTTTTCGTAGTTTCATATGGGAATAACCTCCAAATAGTCCGATGGTTGGGAAACGGGAAACGGTGTTTCCGCGCCCTCAATCGGACAGCTTGACCTTGAGGGAGACAAGGGTGCGCGCCGCGCGGCCCGTCGGCGCGGGAAACGCGAAAAACGGCAAGACGCCCCAAAGCGCGGCCGTCGCGGCCGCCACGGGGAGGACGGCGCCCGTCTCCGCCCGGAGGAACGACGCGCAACGTGAAACCGCGGCGCAGACGCCGCAGTGCGCGCCCGTGCAGTGGTGATGCACTTGCGATAGCATAAACGCCGCGCCGAGCATCAGCGATAGGGCGAGCACCGCGCCGAGAATCAGCGCGAGCGAGCGCCGCTTGCAAAGGAAGGGGAATTTCATGCGCATCGTCATGGTTTCCGCCGAAGCTTACAGTCCTTGCAGACGCCGAAGAGCACGGTTTCTTTTTCATCCAGAGAAAACTCGCTTCGGCTGAGCACCTCGCGCATGATCCGCTCGCTGACGGCGTGGTCCATGTGATACAGGCAGCCGCACGCGGTGCACTTGAGGTGCAGGTGCGCGTCGCACGCGTCGCAGGCGACGATCTGGTAGGCAAACCTGTGACCCGGCCCAAGCGCGAAGCGTTTGACCAGTCCCTCGGATACCAGCCGCGCGATCAGGCGGTAGAGGGTGCTCTTGCCGGGCACGTCGGCCGCGGCGTGCTCGCTGCAGAGCCCGCGGTGCAATTCCTCGACCGAGAAGCCCTGGTCGGGGTGCGCGTTGAGGTAGTCCAGCAGAATTCGCCGCTGTTTTGTTTCGTATTCCGCCAATGCATCCGCCTCCCGAAGCTGTTGTGTCCGATGCGCGCCGGCTGCGCTTTGCGGTAACCGCACGTTTAAAAATGAGAATTACTCTCATATCTTACACCAAATTATACGTTTGTCAAGCGCGGATACACGCGCGGACGGCTCGCGCGGTGCGGCGAGGAGTGCGGGAATGTCTCATTTTGCTCGACAGCGGCGGATAATCTGATTAAAATAAAGACAGTGAACGCCGGCGTATCAAAAAAACTGGATGGTTCCGGCCGCACCGGTACCGTCGGCCGGAAGCCGGAGGGGCGACGGACGAAGAACGGGTGTTCCGCCCCCAAACCCCGGTTTTCGACGGAGTTGAGTCAATGTGATCGGCAGGCAGATCTTTTCGAATCTGGAATGCATCCAAACCGGAGACAATTGAACAGACCGGCCACGCGTGCAAAGCGGCAAGACGTCGGCCGGACGGAGGAGTGGTGGTATGGACGAGCGGACCGCGAGCGCCGGAGCGCTGGATGCGCTGTATGCGGAGCTGGCGAAAAACACGGGCGTAACAAACAGGCAGCTGCGCGCGTGGACGGCGAAGACCGGGTTTGACGCGGCGTATGCCGCCATGCTCGGCAAGCGCGTTTGCTGCGCATCGGCGGCCGAACTGTGTGCGCCGCTGATTCGGCATCTCGGAGAACTGCCGCAGGAGGGGCTGCTTTCGTACGCCTATGAGGCGCTCTCCGCGGGTCTGTATCCATACTCCGGCGCGCCGCGCTCCACCAAGGGGCAAAAAAGCGCGTTGAAGCTGTTTTTAACCGTGCTTTCGCGTCTGCTGGATGCGGAGCGGGAAAGCGCGTTTGATCCGCTGCTGGACTATCTGCCGCTTTTGCAGGAGGAGCTGGATGCAAGCGCCGTTCGTGCGCAGTGCGTGCTTTTTGCCGAGGCGATGAAGAAGAGCTGTTACCGCGAGCTTTTGCGCATCGGCAAGGAGATCATGCCGTTTGACCCGGCAGGGCATACCTTTGGCGTTCGGCACGTGGCCGTGCATACCGCCAGGCAGGCAAAACAGGCAGGGCTGCCGGTGGACGTCGCGCTTGCCGCGTGTGCCGCGCTCTCCCACGACATCGGCAAGTTCGGCTGCCGTGGGGAGGATATGCCGCGCATCCCCTATCTGCACTACTATTACACCTGGAAATGGCTCGAAGAGAAAGGCATGCCGGATATCGCGCATATCGCCGCGAACCACTCCACCTGGGACCTGGAGTTTGAAAACCTGCCGATCGAATCGTTGATCCTGATCTATGCGGACTTTCGTGTGCGCGCCGAGCGCGGAGCGGACGGGAAGGAGCAAGCCATCATCAGCCCGCTGGCGCAGTCGCGTGATCGCATCTTCGTCAAGCTTGCGGATATGACGCCGGAAAAGCGCCTGCGCTATGAGACGGTGTATGAAAAGCTGGACGACTTTGAGCGCTTTCTGCATAGCCGGGGCGTGAACACCGATCCAAACGCCGATGCGCTGCTGCCGGCGGAGGAGAAGGATGCCGCGCTGCTTTCCCAGGGCGAGGTCATCCGCGCGCTGTGCAACCATGCCTTCGATAACAACGTGCACCTGATGCACACCATCTCGGTGAGCGACTCGTTTGAGGCGATGCTTGAACAGGCGAGGGATGAGAAAAACCTCAGCCGCATCCGCACCTATCTGCTGCTCTTTGAAGAATACAGCACCTACATGACGCGCAGGCACAAGCTGCTGACGCTGCGGTTCCTCTATGAACTGCTGATGCACCACGATGGCGACGTGCGCCGCCATGCGGGGCGCATCATGGGCGCTATTCTCGCGAACTCCGGCCCGCGCTACCGCAAGGAGCTGCCGCGCGGAGCCGGCTCGCTCGCCATCGCGCCCGCGCTGCATGCGGTGCTCAGCGAGAGCATCTCGCTGTGGGACGATTACATTGAGCTTTGCCTCCATCCGGATTATAAGATCTCGCAAAAGCACGCGGCGCGCATCTCTAACTCGCTCAAGACCATTGCGGCGAGTCTGTTTGCCCGCTGTGTGCCAGAGGAGCGGCGCAGCTACTGGGATAAGCTCTACCGCCGCGTCTTTTCCAGCGGAGGCGAGGCGCTGCTGGCGCTGATGGATACGCTCGCGCACATCC
>JAEWQH010000007.1 GCA_023399275.1 Bacillota bacterium | reverse complement strand
AAGCCATGTTGTGCCGCATCCTTTTTTACCGGACGGGATCGAGATTTGCGTGCCCGCCGGAACAAGCCTGCTGGACGCGGCGAAAGCAGCCGGGGTTTGGATCGACTCCCCCTGCGGCGGAAGCGGCACCTGCGGAAAATGCGAGGTTACGCTTATGCGGGGCGGCGCCGCACGGCGCGTGCTCGCCTGCCGGACGGCGGCGCAGGACTGCACGGTCTTGCTGCCGGAGCATGGCGCGCTGCAGATGCAGACCAGCGGTGCAGCGCGCAGCGTGCCGCTTGCGCCATATCCGGACAGACCTGCTGTTGAGGGAGGCTGCCTTGCCGCTTTCGATCTTGGCACGACGAGTATCGTCTGCTACCTGCTCGATGCGCAGACGGGCATGCAGCTCACCGCTCAGGGGATGCAAAATCCGCAGTCGGCCTATGGGGCGGATGTGATCGCACGCGCAAATTATGTATTAACAGGCAGCGAGCCAGCCGCGCTGCGCAGCTGCGCGCTCGACGCCATGAATCGGCTCCTTGCGCGCGCCGCAGCCAAAGCGGGACGAAGAGCGGAACAGACGACGCTCCTCTCCATCGCAGGGAACACGGTGATGCACCACATCCTGCTCGGCCTACCCTTGGAGCAGTTGGTGCGCGCGCCGTATACGCCGTATGCCAAAGAGCGCCGCGTGTTGTCTGCGCGTGCGCTGGGGCTTGATGCGCATCCGGATGCCATCGCCCTGCTGGCCCCCGTCATCGGCGGGTTCGTCGGCGCGGATACGGCCGCCTGCCTCAGCGCAACCGCGTTTGATCAAATCACTCACCCGGCGCTGCTGCTGGATATCGGAACAAACGGCGAGCTCGTCTGCACGGACGGCACGCGGCGTGTCTGCTGCTCTACGGCGGCCGGGCCTGCATTCGAGGGTGCAAATATCTCCTGCGGCATGCGCGCCGAACGCGGCGCGATCGACCGCGTTTGGCTCGAAGACGGCGTGCTCCGCTACTCTGTCATCGGCGATGCGCCGGCGAGGGGCATCTGCGGCAGCGGCCTGATCGACCTTGTCGCGCTGCTTGTACGCACAGGCACAATCGACGCCTCCGGCCGGTTTTGCGACGGCCTCGCACTATCGGATCGCCTGATCACGTCGGGGGATCAAACGCGCGCGTTTCGCGTTACCGAGAGCGGCGGCGTTACCCTGTCTCAAAAGGATGTGCGCGAGCTGCAGCTCGGCAAAGCCGCCATCCGCGCGGGAATACGCGTGCTGCTCGGCTCTCTCTCCCTTGAGGAGGCACAGATACGGCGCGTGCTGTTGGCCGGCGCATTCGGCGCGCATCTCTCGGCGGGCGCGCTCTGCGACATCGGCCTGCTGCCCGAGGCGTTTCGCGGACGAATCGAAAGCATCGGCAACGCGGCAGGCGAAGGCGCAAAGCTCTACGCGCGTAGCGCCGCCCTGTTTGAGCAGAGCGAAGCGCTTGCCGGAAGCACCGAATACATCGAGCTCACGCTCTCCCCCGCGTTCTCGGAAGCGTATGTCGACGCGATGCCGTTTCCGGAACAACCCGACCAAGAAAGCACGGACTTCGTACCATGAAGATCATTGACCGCATCCGCTCCGGCCTTACGCTCTCCTTCGAGGTATATCCGCCGAAAGCAGATCGCCCGCTGGCGCCACTGCTGGCCACGCTGGAGCGGCTCTATACGCTTAGCCCCGACTTCATCAGCTGCACCTACGGCGCGATGGGGTCAAATAAGGGGCGCAATCTCGAAGTCGTCTCCGGCATTCAGGCGCGCGGCGCGTGCGAGGCGCTTTCGCACTACACCTGCGTCGGCAACAGCCGCGCGGATGTGATCGAGGCGCTCAAAGCATACGCCGCAGCGGGCGTGGAGAACCTGCTCGCGCTGCGCGGCGACTTTCCCAGCGGTTTTTCCGAGACAAACGGAGACTTCTCGCACGCCAGCGAACTGATCGCCTTTATCCGCGCCAATACGGACAGCTTTTCGCTCGCAGGCGCATGCTACCCGGAGAAGCACCTGCTGGCGGACACGTTGGACGCAGATATCGACGCGTTGCTCAAAAAGCAGGATGCCGGCGCGGATTTTTTGATGACGCAGCTTTGCTACAGCGTAGAGAACTATCTCCGTTTTGTCGAGCGGGCACGAAAGCGCGGCGTACGCCTGCCCATCATCGCCGGCGTGCTGCCGCTGCTGAAAAAGGACGGGCTCGTGCGCATGACGCTGAGCAACGGCTGCTCGATTCCCGCGGAGGTCGCCGCGCTGGTCGGACGCTATGGTCAGAGTGAGGAGAGCTTCCGCGCGGCGGGACACGCGTTTACGGTTTCGCTCGTGCAGCGGCTCATCCGCGAGGGCGCAAACGGCATACACCTATATACGCTCAACCGCTTCGAAGATGTTGCAGATCTGGTCTTTGACGCGGGCATCCGTAAAAACGCCGCAGCACACAGATAATCCTTTTCGTTTTCCGCACGATGCGGTATAATCAAGTCGTTCTACGCGTATTTGCGCGTAAAACGCAATTCAGGCTCATGGTAGAGTAGATATTGCGCGTCAAGTGGCAGCGGATGGGAAGTCGCCGCTGCACGAAAAGCGCTCCGCGCTTGCGGTGCAATATCGCGTCCGCTACTGCACCAAAACGGGAAACATCCTCTTTTTGAGGCGATCCTGCCTTTTTTGTGCAGCGCAAACAAAAGGAGGAATCGCATAATGAAATCCGTTACCCCAAAGCGTCTCTCTCTGCTGGCGATGTTCGTCGCCCTGCAAATCGTCCTTTCCAAATTTCTCATGCTGCAGCTGACGGACTCCATCCGCCTGAGCATAGACAGCGTCCCGATCCTGCTTTCCGGGTTATGGTTCGGTCCGCTCGCGGGCGCGCTCGTCGGCGCGCTGGCGGATTCGCTCGGCACGCTGCTCTTTCCTACGGCAGGCGCATATTTTCCGCCGCTGACGGTCGCCTTCTCACTCATCGGCTTCACTGCGGGCCTGCTCTCGCGCTTGGTCAAGGGAAAGCACCCGGTGCTTCGCATGGCGTTGATCGTGATCCCGGCCGAGATCGTCGGCTCTTACCTGGCAAAGAGCGCCGCGCTTTCGCTGCTCACCGGCATTTCATTTGCCGGCCTGCTCGCCGCGCGCGCGCTGCCCGTCGCCATCGTGGCGCTCGTCAACACCGCCATCGTCACGCTGCTCGACCGCCTGCTGGGCGAAAAGGCGCAGCGTGAGCCTGCGCGCGGCAAGCCGGAGGACATACCCGCAAGCAGCGCGCCTTCGCTGCAGTATGAAGAGGCGCTGGACTACATCCACCACGTCACCTGGCGCGGCAGCAGGCTGGGGCTGGCGCGCACGCGCGAACTTCTCGATCGCATCGGAAACCCGCAAAAGCAGCTCAAATTCATCCACGTGGCGGGCACAAACGGTAAGGGCTCCACCTGCGCCATGCTTGCGCGGACGCTCTCGCTCGCCGGTTACAAGACCGGGCTATATATCTCGCCCTTTATCAACCGCTTCAACGAGCGCATGCAGATGGACGGCGTGCCGATCTCGGACGAGACACTCGCGGACATCACCTCGTTTGTCAAGCCGCATGCAGAGGCGATGGCCGACCACCCGACGGAATTTGAGCTCATCACGGTGATCGCGCTTGAATACTTCCTGCGCTGCAAGGCGGAGATCGTCGTGTTTGAGGTCGGCATGGGCGGCGAACTGGACTCCACCAACATCATCGACACGCCTGAGCTCGCGATCATCACGAATATCGGCCTGGATCACACCCGTGAGCTCGGCCCGACCATTTCGGATATCGCAAAAGCCAAGTCCGGCATCATCAAACCCGGCGGCGACGTGCTCATCTACGACCGAAACCCCGCTGCGGATGAGGTTTTTGCCGCCGCTTGCCTTGCCCGAGGAGCGCGGCTGCACATCACCGACCACAGCCGCATCTCCAATGTTTCCGCCTCGCTCGACGCGCTTACGTTTGACTGCGCACCCTACGGTACGCTTCGCTGCGGCCTCATCGGCACCTATCAGGCCAACAACGCCGCGGTCGCAATCTCGGCAGTTGAGCTCCTGCAGCAGAAGGGCTGGACGATCTCGCGGCAAAATCTCGAGGATGGCTTGTATGGCGTCCGCTGGCCTGCGCGCTTCGAACTGCTGCGCACCAGTCCCGTTTTTATCGCGGACGGAGGGCATAATCCGCAGGGCTTTGCAGCGGTTGCGCAGAGTCTGCGCGTGCATTTCCCGAACCGTCGCATCACGTTTTTGCTCGGCATCATGGCGGATAAGGACATCCCGCAGATGATCGGCGAGCTGGCACCGCTGGCCAAAGAATTTGTCACCGTCACACCCGATAACCCCCGCGCGCTGCATGCGGATGCACTCGCGGCGCAATTGCGCGAGCAGGGGCTGCCCGCCGTTTCCTGCGCCAGTGTGGCGCAAGGCGTCCGCCTCGCCATCGATCGGGCCGGCGCAGACGGCATCGTCTGCGCGATCGGTTCGCTCTACATGCTCGGAGACGTGCGCAGCACGCTCGGCGTACAATCATCATCTTCCGGAGGATACCATGGCTTTTCGTGATCAAACCATCGATTCGTTTCTACAGACACTTTCGTCCAAAGCGCCGATTCCCGGTGGCGGCGGAGCAAGCGCGCTCGCAGGCGCACTTTGCGCCGCACTGGCGCACATGGTCGCCGCGCTGACGGCGGGCAAGCCGAAGTATGCCGCCGTCGAAGCAGAGATGCAGTCGCTGCTTTCGCAGACGGAGGCGCTGACCGACCGCTTTCTCGCCCTGATGGACGAAGACGCGGCGGCGTTTGAGCCGCTGGCCGCCGCCTACCGCCTGCCGAAGGAGACAGAGGCAGAGCGCGCTGAAAAGGCGCGCATGATGGAAGCCGCGCTCAAAAGCGCGGTGCAGCCGCCGCTGGAGATCATGGAGGTCTGCTCGGAGACGCTTCCTCTCATCGCGCTCTGCGCGGAGAAAGGCAGCGTCGTCGCAGTCAGCGACGCGGGCGTAGCCGCCTCGCTCTGTCGCGCCGCGCTTGAGGGCGCAAGCCTGAACGTGTTCATCAACACGCAGGGCATGCAGGACAAGGCTTACGCCGAATCCCTGAATAAACGCGCGCGGGCGCTGCTCGCCCGCTGCGGCGCACAGGCGGACGAACTGTATCGCAGCGTCTCGGCGCGGCTGGACGCATAGTCGCAAACGCCTAGGTCTCGCCAAACCGATGGAACGGAAGGATCACGCTATGCAGATCTGCATACTCAACGGCAGCCCCCGCGCCGACGGAAACACGGCCGAACTGGCCAAGCCTTTTTCGGAAGAGCTGACCGCTCTCGGCGCGCAGGTGGAGCACTATGCGCTTGCGCAGATGAACATCTCCCCCTGCAAGGGTTGCTATCGCTGTCAGGACGCGGAGGACGGATACGGCTGCTATCAGCAGGATGATATGCAGGCGATCGCCGGATCGGTGATCGGCAGCGATCTGATCGTGCTGGCTACGCCGATCTACACCTGGTTTTGTACGGCGCAGCTCAAGGTAGTTTTGGATCGCTTCTTTGGCTTTGCAAAGTTCTACCGCTCCGCGCGGGGAAACCTGCTGGCCGGAAAGCGCCTCGCCATCCTCGCGACCCATGGTTACGACGCGGCCTATGCGGCGGATCCGTTCGTCATCGGCATGCAGCGCATGTGCGAACACTACCAAATGCGCTATGAAGGCATGTTTTCCGTGCGCGATGCAGATGATCTCGCCTCGTTTCAAACCAGGCAAGCGATCAGCGGCGCGAAGGAATTCGCCAGCTATCTGCTGGCGGGGAAGGCGCAGTAACCATGGCAGCGCCAAAAAACGACAATGTCAAACAGCAGATCCTCGACGCGGCGACCGCCCTTTTTCAGGAGCGGCACGACGTATCGCTCGCACAGATCGCAGCGGCGGCAGGCGTGAGCAAAGGTACGTTGTTTTACCACTACCGCAGCAAGGCGGAGATCTATCTCGATCTGGGCGAGCGCTACTGGAGCCGGCTGTCGGACGATCTGCTCGCCTGGGTCGACAACCGCGAAAAGGACACATCCCTCCCCCGCCTTGTTCGCTACACCTTCCTGCGCGGCGCGTTTGACGAGAGCGGCCAGCTGCGGCTGCGGCTGTTTGTGGAGGCGATCTCCGGCGAGGAAGAGAGCCTGATCCGCGAACGGCTCAACGAGCAATATGCGCACTTCAAAAACATATTAAAATCCCGCATCCTCGAGCGCGCGCCGGGCACAGACGGAGAGCAGTTGGCCTGGCTGCTGCTAACGCTGGTGGACGGCCTGATGGTACAAGGCACCCTGCAAAACGAAGGGATGGACGTCTCCGCATTTATCGAGTGGATGTCCCGAAACTTCATAAAATTGATTTAGCCCTTCCTTTTCGCCCGGAAGGGCGTTTTTTTCTTAAACTGCCGATGGATTGAGCAAAATCCTATATTCATTCCCGCTTGCTTGACAAGAAACCGGCCGTGTGATACGCTCGAAGCATTAAGTCGGTCGTTCGACCGACTAAAGCGAAATAGGAATCCTATCGGTCGGGAGCAAGCGAGCATGTCATATTGCAGACGAATCAACCGAAAACTAAAGAAGCGCTTCGGCGGGCGCGTGACCGCGCGGGAGCATGACGGCTGCCTCTATCTGGAGGGCGCGCTCGCGCACTGGGACGAGATCGTCTCCGCGGGCCTGCTCGCCGCAAAACGGCGCCGGTACGACGGGCTGGTCAACGACATCGTATTCACCGGCGGTGAGATTCCGCCCATGCGCCAGCCCGCTCTGCAGGATAGCACGCTGGAGGGCGAAACCGTGGATGTGCTCATCATCGGCGGCGGCATCGTGGGCTGCGCAACCGCGCGCGAATGCGCGAGATACGACATACGCACCCTGCTCATCGAAAAAGAGCACGACGTCGCCATGCAGACCACCGCCCGAAACGACGGCATGGTCCACCCGGGCGTGGATCTGCTGCCCGGGCAGATCAAGCGGCGCTACAACGCGCGCGGAAACCGGATGTACGACCGCGTCTGTCAGGAGCTGGATGTTCCCTTCTGCCGTTCCGGTCAGTATATCTGCTTTCTGAGCAAGAAGCTTGCGTTTGCCGCCTTTTTTGCGCAGCTGTATTATAAGCTCTTCGGGCCGAAGATGGCCTATCTCGGCAGGAAGGCGTTTTTTCAGCGCGAGCCGCACATGAGCCCGGCCGTTTGCGCCGCATACTTCTTCCCGACCGCCGGCGTCGTTTCCCCCTATGGGCTCGCCATCGCTTTTGCGGAAAACGCGGCGGATAACGGCGTGCGTTTCTCACTGGATACCGCAGCGCTGGATATGAAAGTGGAGAACGGGCGGATCATCTCGGTGCGCACCAACCGCGGAACGGTCTATCCCAAGGTCGTCGTCAACGCCGCGGGCGTATTTTCGGAGGAGGTTGCGCGCATGGCGCAGGATCGCTTCTTCTCCATCCACCCGCGCAAGGGCACCAATACGATTCTCGACCGTAAGGCTTCCACGCGCATGAATACCATCGTCTCCTCCTTCGGTACCGCGGCTACCAAAAAGCAGCATACCAAGGGCGGCGGGCTTGTCAAGACCATCGATCAAAACACGCTGGTTGGCCCCGATGCCATCGAAACATTTCGAAAAGAAGACTTTTCAACAAACGCGCAGAGTATTGCAAGCGTATTTGAAAAACAGCGCGCAACGGACCCGGCGCTCAGCGCGCGAGACGCGATCACATACTTCTCCGGCGTTCGCGCAGCTACGTATGAGGAGGATTTTGTCATTCGTAAGGGCAAGTGGACGAAGAACATCGTTCACGCAGCCGGAATCCAATCCCCCGGTCTGACCGCGGCCCCTGCGATTGCGCATGACGTCGGCCGCATGGCGGCGCAGATTCTTGCAGACGAGCGCGAAGTGCGGACAAACGCGCAGTTTAACCCGGTTCGCAAGGGTATCGTCCGCGCGAGCGAGTTGGATGCCGAGGCAAGGGATGCACTCATTCATGAAAACCCTGACTATGGCGAGATCGTCTGCCGCTGCGAGCAGGTCAGCCGCGGCGAGGTAACGGACGCGCTGCACCGAAGTATCCCTTGCGACACGATCGACGGCGTCAAGCGGCGCGTTCGCCCGGGAATGGGCCGCTGCCAGGGCGGGTTCTGCGGGCCGCTGGTGCTGCAGATCATCGCCGAGGAAACGGGGAAATTGCCGGAGCAAGTGGAAAAGAGCGCGCCCGGCAGCGAGCTGCTCCTCTGCTCTATCAAGGAGGCGTCGCCGCTATGACACAGCAGGATTGTTTCGACGTCACCATCATCGGCGCAGGACCGGCCGGGCTTGCCGCCGCGCTGGCCGCGGAGCAAGCGGGTGCAAGCACGCTGCTCATCGAGCGCGAGGCGCGTCTCGGCGGCATCCTCAAGCAGTGCATTCACGACGGCTTCGGCCTCATTCGCTACGGCGAGAAGCTCACCGGCCCCGAATATGCCCAGCGCTTTATCGGGCAGCTTTCCAGCAGCGGCGTAACGGTCTGGACGCTTTCGTTTGTCAGCGAAATCCGCCGTGAACAAAACGAGAGTATACTGACGGTGATCACGCGCGAGGGCGTGCGGCAGATCCGCACCCGATCCCTGATCTTTGCTACAGGCTGCCGCGAGCGCACCTCGCGCCAGATCGGCATACACGGGCGGCACTGCGCGGGCGTCCTCACCGCGGGGAGCGCGCAGTACTACACCAACATCCTCGGCAAGCTGCCGACGCGCCGCTGCGTCGTTCTCGGCAGCGGCGACATCGGGCTCATCATGGCGCGGCGGCTCACGCTGGAGGGGGCGGATGTCGTCGGCGTATACGAAGCAAAGCCTACCCCCAGCGGGCTAACACGAAACGTAAGCCAATGTCTGCTGGATTTTGAAATCCCGCTGCATACGAGCCGAACGGTTACCCGCGTCTTTGGGGACGCGCGCCTGAACGCAGTCGAGATTGCGCGCGTAGATGCGTGCATGCGCCCCATCCCGGATACGGAGGAGATCATTGCGTGCGACGCGCTGATCCTCTCGGTCGGCCTCATTCCAGAAAACGAGCTGGCGGAGTCCATCGACGTTCCGATCGACTCCAAGACAAAGGGACCGATCGTGGATGAACGAAACGAAACGCAGCTGCGCGGCATATTCGCCTGCGGCAACGCGCTGCATGTAAACGACCTGGCGGACTATGTCTCCGAAAGCGGAGAGATTGCGGGAAAAGCCGCAGCCGGTCAAGCACGCAAGCTCCGCAGCCTGGTCCCCGTGGAATGCGACGGCTCGCTGCTCTACATCGTTCCGCAGCGGATCAGCCGCGATCCCGCGCCACAAGAGCGGCTGTTTTTCTTCCGCTCCGCCGCAGATATGGATAACGCAACGCTGCACGTGACAAAAGGCGGGCAGACGCTGCTGACAAAGCGATTTGCGCATCTGCGCCCACCGGAGATGGAGCGTCTCGCCGTTTCATTTTCCGCAGAAGAGCTTGCCGGCAACGAGCCGCTGCGCTTTCACCTGGAGGAAGAGAAACATGAATGAATCCACCCAAACGCCATTCGTAAAAGAGATCATCTGCATCGTGTGCCCAAACGGCTGCCGCATCCGCTGCGAGAAGACACCGGAAGGCATCGTCTGCAGCGGGCAGAAGTGTAAACGCGGTGAAGCATACGCAGCCGCCGAGCTGACCCGGCCGATGCGCACGCTCACCACCAGCGTAAAAACGGCATTCCCCGAGGCCCCGGTCGTGAGCGTCCGCACCGATGGGGAGATCGAAAAAGCCAAGCTGACGGAAGCCATACAGGCGCTGCGCGGCATAACGCTGAACAAACGGATCCAAATCGGAGACGTCGTGCTGCGCAACATCTGCGGCACTGGCGTAGACGTCGTCTGCACGAGTGACCGGCTCGTGCTACCCTATTGACCGAAAGGAGCGAACCACCATGTCCCATCCCTACAAAGACTTCGAACCAAACTGGGTGCGCGGCGCCTTCCCTGCGGATAGTTACCGTTCCATCTTCAAATGGGGCGCGCCCCTTGAGATCAAGGCGCCAAGAGAGTCGCTCTACAAGCTCATGAAGGAGAAATTTCACCTGACGGATGAGGATTTTTCCGTCTACCGCGAGGACATCGGCTTTGATCCGGTGTCGTTTCAGCTGCCCATCCGGCTTTCCGGCCGGGATATCGGCGCGCTATCCGCCATCGTCGGCGCAGATTTTATCCGCACGGACGACTACGCGCGCCTGTCGGTCGCCTATGGCAAGACGATGTACGACGTGCTGCGCCTGCGCAACCGCATCGTTGAAAACGTGCCGGATGCGGTGCTCTACCCCGATACCAAGGAACAGATCGAGCAGATCGTCGCCTACTGCGCGCAGCAGAAGATCCCCGTCTATGTCTACGGCGGAGGCTCGTCGGTCACGCGCGGGGTCGAGTGCGTCAAGGGCGGTATTTCACTGGATCTGCGGCTGCGCTTCAACAAGGTGGTCTCGTTCAACGAAACGGATCAGACCATCACGGTGGAAGCCGGCATGAGCGGGCCAGCGCTGGAGGAAGCGCTCAACAATGCGGTATCCCTCTTTGGCGCAAAGCGCGCCTATACCTGCGGGCATTTCCCGCAGAGCTTCGAATATTCCTCTGTCGGCGGTTGGGTGGTGACCCGCGGCGCGGGGCAGAACTCCACCTACTATGGCTGCATCAGCGATATCGTACTCGCGCAGACGTATGCAACGCCGGTTGGAACGATCAAAACCGACCGCTATCCGCGCAAAGCCACCGGCAGCGATCTGGGGCAGATCCTCATGGGCGGCGAGGGCGCATACGGCGTGCTCACGCATGTGACGCTCAGGGTGTTTCGACAGATGCCGCAGACCATCCGCCGCTTTTCCTATATGTTTCGCGACTGGGAGACGGCGCAGGCCGCCGCGCGTGAAATCATGCAAAGCGAGGCCGGCTATCCCTCCGTCTTCCGCCTCTCCGACCCCGAGGAAACCAGCGTGATGCTGCACCTCTACGGCGTGATGGACTCGCCGCTTCGGCATCTCTTCCGGCTGCGCAACTTCAAAGAGAACGAGATGTGCCTCTTTCTGGGCTTTACCAACGGCGAAAACGGATTCTCACGAAACGTTGCAAAAAACGTCCGCCGCATCGCGCGGCGTTTCGGTGGCATGAGCCTGACGGGGTATGTCACGCGGAGCTGGGAAAAAGGGCGCTTCAACGACCCCTATCTGCGCGACACTCTGCAGGACTTCGGCATCGTGACCGATACGATGGAGTGCTCCGTCAACTGGAGCAATATGTCGCAGGTGCATGCCGACGTGCGTGCATACTGCAAATCCCGCCCGGACACGATCTGCATGACGCATATGTCACACGTCTATCCGCAAGGCGCAAACCTCTACTTCATCTTCATCATCAAGGAGAGTGATCCGGAGGCATTCCGCCAGTATCACGCAGGGATTCTATCGGCGATCCAGAAGTCCGGCGCCGCATTGAGCCATCATCACGGCATCGGCAAGATGTTTGCGCCTTGGCTCGAGGGCTCACTCGGCCGAAATGAATACGCCGTCTTGCGCGCGCTGAAGGATCACTTTGACCCGGATAACATCATGAACCCCGGCGGCACGCTCGGCTTCGACTTGGCGGAGAGCGAGAAGCGCTTTCCGGCGGACTAAGCGCCCGCCGCGCCCCTACTTTAGCCGACAAAAGCTCCGGGAAAACCCGGAGCTTTGGCTTGTGGCAGTTTTACTCAGTTCAGATCCAGCAGCTTTGCCGTGATCCCGTCCAGCGCGTTGAGGTCTCGAACCAGTTGCTCGATCTCCTCTTTTTCCCCGTAGGGCTGGAGGATGATCAGGCCGTCCGCCGCGCAAAGATCCTCCGCAACCTCATGCAGGCCGAGGCGCGCCTTGATCTTGCAGCCGTTCTTCGTGAGCACCTGCTGAAGCGCAGAGGCGTTTCCAACGCGGTTGTCCATGCGCACACCAATGACATAGTAATAAGACATGGGATTTCCTCCTTTTATCATTTTGATCGATCAGGCAAACAGACCAGGCAATCTGCCGCGGCCGGTCGCTTGCTTCCCCTAAATGCTCAAACGCACTTGAGCGCCTGATCCAGATCTTCGATGATGTCGGCAACGTCCTCGATGCCGACAGAAAGGCGGATCAGGTCGGGCGCCACGCCTGCTTCGGCGAGTTGATCGTCGCTCAGCTGACGGTGCGTATGGCTGGCGGGATGCAGCAGGCAGGTTTTACTGTCCGCCACGTGCGTCATGATGGCCGCAAGCTTGAGCTGATCCATAAAACGAACCGCCGCGTCGCGCCCGCCTTTGACCGCAAACGCGATCACACCGCAGGAACCCTTCGGCAGATACTTCTCCGCCAGCGCATGGCAGCCGTCCCCCTCCAGCTCGGGGTAGTGCACCCAGGCGACCTTGTCCTGCGAGCGGAGGTGTTTTGCAACCGCGAGCGCGTTTGCGCAATGCCGCTGCATGCGAAGCGCCAGCGTCTCAAGGCCGAGATTCAGATAGAACGCATTTTGTGGGGACTGGATCGAGCCGAAGTCGCGCATAAGCTGCGAAGTCGCCTTCGTGATATATGCGCGCCGCCCGAACCGCTCGGCGTAGACGATGCCATGGTAGGACTCGTCCGGCTTCGTCAGCCCCGGAAAGCGCTCCGGCTCGCGCAGCCAGTCGAAATTTCCGCTGTCTACGATGCAACCGCCGACGCTCACCGCATGCCCGTCCATATACTTGGTTGTGGAGTGGGTGACGATATCCGCGCCCCACTCAAACGGTCTGCAGTTGACCGGCGTTGCAAACGTATTATCCACGATGAGCGGCACGCCATGCGCGTGCGCCAGCCGGGCGAATTTCTCGATATCCAGCACCTGAACGCTCGGGTTTGTAATGGTCTCCCCAAAGAGCGCCTTGGTGTTGGGACGAAAGTACTTCGCAAGCGCCTCTTCCGAGAGCGTTTGATCGACAAACGTGCACTCGATCCCCATCTTCTTCAGCGTTACGCCAAAGAGATTGTACGTGCCGCCATAGATCGCGGAGGATGCGATAAAGTGGTCCCCCGCCTCAGCGATATTGAAGATCGCAAAGAAGTTTGCCGCCTGTCCCGAAGACGTCAGCATGGCGGCTTCGCCGCCCTCCAGTGCGCAAATGCGCGCCGCGACCGCATCGTTGGTCGGGTTTTGCAGGCGCGTATAGAAATATCCCTCCGCCTCGAGGTCGAAGAGCCGGCCCATATCGTCGCTGGAGTCATACTTAAAGGTGGTGCTTTGGTAGATGGGCAGCTGGCGTGACATGCCGTTGGACGGAGTCCAACCTTCGTGCAGGCACTTGGTCTCAAGGCGATGTTTCATGTTTGTTCCTCCGATGGTTTAGATGCATTCCTGAACATTATACCTGCGTGCAGACGTTTTTACAATCGTTCACGGCATCCTTTTGCCGCAAAAGCAAAGCGAACCGGCAAACGCCGGTCCACTTTGCACTTTTATCGGCAGTCGGCCATAATGGCCGCCGCACCATTGCCGCTATGTGTCGGTATTACGGCATCGGAACGGGCGTATCCTCCGCAGAAGGCGCGGGAGATTCATCCACAACGTTGCCGAAATCCATATCGGTCTTATTGCCGATGGTGATGGTGATATCCATATACTCGCCGTCGCGATAGACTTTGACGTTTAGTTCATCGCCGATCATGCAGGCGAGCACGATATCCACCAGTTCCTGATGCGAAGTGATGTCTTCGCCGTTGGCCTGTGTGATGATATCCCCGACCAGAATGCCGGCTTGCGCAGCTGGCCTGTCTTTCACGACGCTCTCGATGCGCGCGCCGACCGGAACGCCGAGCTGCTCCGCCATATCCGCGTCCACAGTGCTGACCATAACGCCGATACCGGGCCGCTCAACATACCCTTTGGTGATGAGCACCTCCATGATCTTCTGCACCTGGTTGATCGGCAGCGCAAAGCCGATGCCCTCCGCGCTGACCGCATTGCCCAGCTCGTCATACCCCGCGGTGATCGTCTTGGCGCTGTTGATTCCGATGACCTCGCCGCTGAGGTTGATCAGGGGGCCGCCGCTGTTGCCGAAATTGATCGCCGCGTCCGTCTGCAGATAGGAGTTGGTGTAGTTGTCGATGGTCACCTCGCGTTTGGTTGCGCTGATGATGCCAAACGTGATGGTGTTCGCCAGTTCGTCCGAAGAGAGCGGATTGCCGATGGCGAGCACATATTCACCGACGCGAACCTGATCGGAGTCACCCAGCTTCAGGGGTTGCAGCGAAGCACCTTCCACCTTGAGCACGGCGATATCCGTCTCCGTGTCGGAGCCGATCAGCGTAGCCTCGCGCTCCTCGTCCTCACCAAACACCTTGACGGTAATCTTGGCCGCGCCGTCGACGACGTGCGCGTTCGTCAGGATATATCCCTCGCTGGAAACGACAAAGCCGGTGCCGCTGCCGTAGAGCTCATCCACCATGTTTCCCTTGGCGTTTTGCAGCTGGATGTAGTTGAGCACGCCGACCACGCCGGGAGACACCGCGTCGTAGATATCCGGAATCGGGTTGTCTACGATGCCGGGCAGCGAGGGCGCAACCCCGTCAAGCTCCGGCATGGTGCGATCCTCGTCGGCCACAGCGGGCGTCGGCGAGGCAGGCACAGCCTCCGGCAGGGACGTTTCCTCCGATGGATCTGCGGAGGGCTCCGCCGTCTCCGTTTGCTGCGGTGTCGGCGTGATGTCGGTGAGCGTGTAATCCGGCGTAACCCCGCCGAGCACCTCCGGCCAGAAGAGGCCGACCACCAGCAGCGCCAGCAGCACGAGGACGATGAGAATCACAACGGTCGCAAACGCGTTCCCGCCTCTGTGCTCACGGTTTTTGTTGTACTTTTGATCCGACGAATAGTAGCCGTTATGCTCCATATTTTTTTCCTCCGTCTAAAATCGAGCGCTTCGGAACCGGCGCGCGCTTGAGTGTGAATGTAAACGTGCTCCCTTTCCCTTTTGCGCTCTTGAGCGTGATGGTCTGGTTGTGCTGGTCGATGATGCGCTTTACGATGGACAGACCAAGGCCTGTTCCGCTCTGCTTGGTCGGTGTATGCGCCTTTTCGACCTTATAGAAGCGGTCAAACACATGCGGGATGTCCTCTTCCGGTATGCCCGGCCCGGAGTCCTGGATGCTGACGTAGATCTCGCGCCGCATGGCGTAGGTCGCGATGCGCAGCTTGGTGCCGTCCGGCGAGTACTTGATCGCGTTGTCGATGATGTTGCGCAGCACCTGCGAAATCTGCGCGCTGTCCGCCTCGACATAATACTGCTCCTGCGCAAACTTGACGTCCACTTCCATATAGTGCTCGTAGATGCGCGCTTCGAAGGTGATGAGCGTCCTGCGGATCAGCTCGTTGATGTCGAATATCTCGAGCTTGAGCGCGGTCTTCCCGCTCTCGATCCGCGCAAGATCGAGCAGGTCGTTGACCATGCCCGCCATGCGCTTTGTCTCCGAGAGCACGACGCCGATATACTTTTCGTGCTCCTCCGGGCCAATGGTTCCATCCTGCATGGCCTCAAGGAACCCCTTCATGCTCGTCAGCGGGCTGCGCAGCTCGTGGCTGACGTTTGCCACAAAGCTCCTGCGCGTGGCCTCCAGGTCCTTGAGTTGGTCCGCCATGTTGTTGAAGCTGACCGCAAGCTGCGTCGCCTCCTCCATGCTGCTGATCGGGATGCGAACGTTGTAGTCGCCCTTGGCGTACTTTTGCACGATCTCGTTGATCTCCATAAACGGCCGCGTCAGGCGCGAGGTGGTGTAGTAAACCGCGATCACGGAGATCAGCACCGCGATGAGCGACACCAGCATCACCTCCGCATACGCCATGGCAACCGCGCCGCGCGCATCGGTGATATCGACGTAGAAGCGGACGATGTGCGTTACCTCACCGTCCTGCTCGACCGGCCTCGTGCCCGCCAGCATCTGAAAACTCCCCTTGAGTTGCGTAAAACGCACGCTGCTCGCGTCCAAATCCGAGACGGCGTACAGCATGCGTGATATCTCTTCCTCCGAGTAGCGGATGCTCATGACCTCGTTCCACTTTGAACCGGAGGCATATTGCGCCATGGCGCCGTCCAGGGAGATAAACTGAATCAACCCGTCGTAGTGCCTTGCGATTGTGTTGAGCTCGAGCATCGCTGTGTTTTCGCCGGCGACGGAGCTCGTGGTGTTAAAGTACAAGTCGGTTACGATCTTGATTTCGTTTGCGATATTCTGCTTTTCCTGCCGCATGATGAAGCCGGTCATCAGCGCGCCTACGATGGTGCCGGAGAGCAGCAGCAGCCCGAGCGTAACGCCCATATAGGTAGCCAGCATTCGGGAAAAGAGCGTTCTGAGAAAGTCTTTGCGCATCTTACCGCATCACTTCTGTTCGAATTTATACCCAACGCCCCAGACCGTGCGGAGCTCCCACTCGTGATTGTCACCCAGTTTTTCACGGATGCGTTTGACGTGCACGTCCACCGTGCGCGAGTCGCCAAAGAAGTCAAAGCCCCAGACCTGCTCCAGCAGCTGTTCTCTGGTAAACACCTTGCCGGTATGGCTGGCAAGAAAGTACAGCAGCTCGATCTCCTTCGGCGGCATCTCAAGCTGTCGCCCGTCGAGCGTGACCGCATAGTTTTCCAGCGACACGGTCAGGCCGGGCAGGGAGATCGTCCGCGCCGGCTCCATCGGCGTACTACGCCGCAAAACAGCCTTGATCCGCGCGATGAGCTCCTTTGCGTCGAAAGGCTTTGCGATGTAATCGTCCGCGCCGAGCTCCAGTCCCTGCACACGGTCGCCCGTGTCGCCCTTTGCCGTGAGCATGATGACCGGCGTTTCGCTCTCCATGCGGATGTCGTGGAGCACGGCCCAGCCGTCCCGCCCGGGCAGCATGATGTCCAGCACGACGAGCGAGGGTTTCGTCTCGTGAAACGCCGCCATCGCGGAGGTTCCGTCCGCGCAGGTATACACCTGGAAGCCCGCTTTCTTGAGATATAGCTCGATGATGGCGAGAATATTTCTGTCATCATCTATGACCAGAATGGTATTGTTTTCCATCCGATCCCCTCCGTTACTGATAGGAAAATATGCATGCTCTCACATTTGGATAAAGTATAACAGAGATTGTTACGTTTGTCCAACGCGGTTGAAAATTGTCACACCACCGACGCATGCGAATGTGTTTTTGGGCGTTTTTGAGTAGAATTTTGCGCAATACGCCCCATTTTGACGCAGATCACCCCTTAAGTGTGACCACCGTGACCCCCGCGTCCCCCTCCCCATATGCGCCGATGCGGAAGGACTTCACCCGCGGGTGGTTCTTCAGGTACGCCTGCACGCCGCTTCGGAGCGCGCCGGTTCCTTTTCCGTGCACAGCGAAGAACTCATGTACCCCCGTGATCAGCGCGTGGTCGATGAATCGATCCAGCTCTAGGCACGCGTCGTCCACCATCTTGCCGCGCAGGTCGATGGAGAGCGCATTTGTGCTCTCCTGCGTCAGCGACACCTTCGCCGCAGTCTGCTGTTGCTTTTTCTGCGCCGCTGGGCGGATATCGCGCAGCGGGATGGTCAGCTTCATCACGCCTGCCTGCACCAGCACGTCCCCCTTTGCATCCGCCGCCTTGAGCACGGTCGCTTCCTGCCCGAGGGTGATGAGCTTCACACGTTCGCCGGGGATGACGCTCGCCGGCGCCTCGCCCGCGCTCTCACGCAAAACCGCCTGCTCATAGAGCCGCTCTTCGGTATTTCGCATCGCATCGCGCGAGGACTGCACCGCGCGTTCGAGCTGCTTGTGGTCTATGTTCTGGATGGAGCGCAGCTGCGCGATGAGCTGCTCCATATCCTGCCGCGTCTCCTGCACCATTCTGCGCGCGTCCTCGCGCGCCTTCTGGCGCAAGAGCGATTTTTCATCTTCGAGCTTCTTCTTCTCTTTCTCCAGCTCGGTTTTGATCTTCTCCGTATCCATGCGCGCTTTGTACATCGCTTCCCGATCGTTCTCCGCTTCCCTGCGCGCCTGCTCCGCTTCGGAGAGCACGGTCTCAAACGCGATATCCTTTTTCTGCAGAAAGTCCTGCGCGCGCGCGATCACGGCGTCGCTCAGCCCCAGCCTACGAGAGATCTCAAACGCGTTGCTCTTGCCGGGTATGCCGATGAAGAGCCGGTAGGTCGGGCAAAGCCGGTCGATATCAAACTCCATAGAGGCGTTTTGCATGCCGGCGTGCATAAGCGCAAACGCCTTGATCTCGCTGTAGTGCGTGGTGGCTACACACAGCGTTTTGCGCTCGTAGAGGTTCTCTAAAATCGCCTGCGCCAACGCTGCGCCCTCGATAGGGTCGGTGCCCGCGCCCAGCTCATCCAGCAGCACGAGGGAGCGCGCGTCCGCCTCCGAAAGGATGCGCACGGTGTTGGTCATATGTGAGGAGAAGGTCGAGAGCGATTGCTCGATGGATTGCTCATCCCCGATGTCCGCAAATACGCGCTCAAAGGTGGATAGCTCCGTCCCCTCGTCCGCGGGGATGAACATGCCGCTCATCGCCATCAGCGTAAAGAGACCGACCGTCTTGAGCGTAACGGTCTTGCCGCCGGTGTTCGGCCCGGTGATGATCAGCGTGCGGTAGGTTTCACCGAGCCAGATATCGACCGGCACGACGCTCTCCTTTGCGATCAACGGATGCCGACCGCGCAGGATGCGGATGCTGCCCGCCTCATTCAGCTTCGGCCGCACGGCCCGCTGATCCCGCGCCATGACCGCGCGGGCAAAGATCACATCCAGCGCGCCGAGAACATTGCAGCTCATGTGAATCTCGTCTGCAAACGGCGCAGCCATCGCCGTTAGTCCCGAGAGGATGCGCTCGATCTCGTTTTTCTCCTCGGCGAGCAGCCGCTTGTTTTCGTTTCCCAGCTCAACTACGGCGGAGGGCTCGACAAACAGCGTTGCCCCGCTGCTGCTCTGGTCGTGAACCAAGCCGGGCACCTGCGACCGGCACTCGGCTTTTACCGGCAGCACATATCGCCCGTTTCGTATGGTGACGACCGCTTCCTGCAGATACTTCTGCGTGGTCTGGCTGCGGAGCATGCCGTTGAGTTTTTCGCGCACACGTTCGCCTACGATCTTCATCTGCCGGCGGATACGGCCCAACTCAGGGGACGCGTTGTCCGATATCTCGTCTTCACCAAGGATGCAGCGGGCGATCTCCTCTTCCAGCGAGCGGTGGGAGGTCAGGCGGTTTGCGAGGTTGCAAAGCAGGCTCGTATCGTCTCCAGACTGCAGCACCTCCTTCGCTTCGCGCGCGGCGCGCATCGCCTGCGCGATGGCAAGCAGCTCCCGCGTGCTCAAAAACAAAGACGCATGCATCCTCCCCACGAGCTCGCGCACGTCGGGAAAGCCAGATACGGGCGTCCGCCCCGTACGGGTATAGATGTGCTCCGCCTCGGAGGTCTGCTCCTGCAAGGATTGCGCCTCTCTCAGTTCGGTAACGGGGCGCAGCTTTTGCGCAAACTCCAGGCCGACCTCGCTGGCGATGTGCTGCTGCAGGATGGCGAGTATCTTGTCGTATTCCAGTGTGGCAAACGTTTTTTCCTGTATCATGGTTCTCCCTTGGCGGACGCGCGGCATCCGCCCCTGTTCCTATTATAAACGCGCGCAGAAGAAAAGCATCCGTAATTTTTTCTCTGCCGGCAAACAGAAGAAAAGCCCCGTCTCGGTCATCGCGACGGGGCAAGCCTTTATCCGTCTCAGCGGATCTCGGAAAGATACGCGCCGATGCGCCGCATCGCTTCCTCGATATGCTCCTTCGAGGTCGCGTAGCAGCAGCGGATGTGTCCCTCGCCCGCCGCGCCGAACGCGCTGCCGGGAACGGTGACCACCTTTTTGCTCGCTAAAAGCCCATCGCAAAACTGCTCGCTCGTCATGCCAGTGGAGCGAATCGATGGAAACACGTAAAACGCGCCCTCCGGCTCGTTGCACGGCAGGCCAAGACCGTTGAACGCGTCGATGATGAACCGGCGGCGCGATTCGTACTCGTCGATCATATAGCGCGTATCCGCAAACCCGTCCGCAAAGCCATCCTCGAGCGCAGCGATCCCTGCCCACTGCGCAGGCGTTGGCGCACAGAGCATCATCAGCTGATGCACCTTGCGCATGGCGGCGATCAGCGGCGCCGGGCCGACGGCGTAACCGAGCCGCCAGCCGGTCATGGAAAACGCTTTGCTAAAGCCGTTGAGCACGATCGTCCGCTCGCGCATGCCCGGCAGCGCGGCAAACGAGACATGCCGCTTGCCGTTGAAGGTCAGCTCCGAATAGATCTCATCCGTAATGACGAGGATATCCGTATCGCGCACCAGATCCGCAATCGCTTCCAGATCGCGCCGCTCCATGATTGCCCCCGTCGGGTTGGTCGGAAACGCGATGAGGATCGCCTTCGTCTTCGGTGTGATGGCGGCCTTGAGCGCCTCCGCGCCGAGGCGAAACTTATCTTCATGCCGGGTGACTACACCGACGGCTTTCCCTCCGGCAAGCTCGATGGACGGCGCATAGGAAACGTAGCACGGCTCGTGGTAAATCACCTCGTCGTTGGGATTGATGATGGCACGCATGGCCAGATCGATCGCCTGGCTTGCGCCGACCGTGATGAGCACGTTGTCGATCGACTCGTAGCCCGAGATACCGTAGCGCTCGGAGAGAAAGCGCAAGATCAACTCGCGCAGGTGCGGATCGCCCGAGTTGGAAGAATACGGCACGCGCTCGGTCTTGAGCCGCTGGGCAACGCGCAGGCGAATCCGCTCCGGCGTCGGAAAATCCGGCTCGCCTACGCCGAGGCTGATATGCGAATCGTCCAGTAGGTCGAAATACTTGCGAATTCCCGAAGGCGGAATGCGGCGCACGCAATCCGAAAGCAAACTCTGATAATCCATAGCCACCCCTGTGTTCGAGTGAATTTGTGCGGTTCTTCAAATAAAACCGGCGATTTTGCGAGAACTTTTTTACTATAACATTGATTCCACTATGCCGTCAAACAGGATTTTCAGCCGATTCTTGCAGGTAAACCGTGGTCAGTTCATCGCAATGTCGCGCAGCAGCGCGCCATGCCGCTCGGCCGCAAGCTCGATGAGGCGCGCGCTCTCCTCTCCGCCGTGGTCGAGAATCTCCCGCGCGGCATTCGACGCCTGCTCCAGCAGCTTTGCATCCATCGCGCCCGAAAGCAGCCCCGCGCCGTCATCCCCGTGCTGCCGCGTACCGATGAAGTCGCCGGGCCCGCGCAGAAGCAGGTCCTTTTGGGCGATTTCAAAGCCGTCCCCCGTCTGCGTCATGGTGCGCATGCGCTCGTTCTCCTGCTCACTCTCCACACCGTAAAGCAGAAAACAATACGCTTGCTGAGCGCTCCTGCCGACGCGGCCGCGCAGCTGGTGCAGCTGGGAAAGCCCAAAGCGCTCCGCTCCCTCGATCGCCATGATGCAGGCGTTTGGCACGTGCACGCCAACCTCGATTACCGTAGTCGTCACCAGCGCGCCGATCTCACCCGCGCGAAACGCGCGCATCACGCGCTCCTTCTCCTGCTCCTTCATCCGCCCGTGCAGCTTGCCAAGCTTCGTCTGCGGCAGCTTTTTCTTCAACTCGGCATAGAGCGCATCCACGCTGGGGCACTCGATCACATCGCTCTGCTCGATCGCGGGACAGACGATGTAGCTCTGCACGCCCTGCTTGGCCTGCGCCTCGATATAGCGGTACATATCGTCCCGTTTGCTCTGCGGTATCACGCTGGTTTTGATCGGCTTCCTGCCCGGCGGAAGTTCGTCGATTACCGAGATATCGAGGTCTCCGTAGAGAATCAGCGCGAGTGTGCGCGGAATCGGCGTAGCGCTCATCACGAGCATATCCGGGCGCGTACCCTTGTCGAGCATCGCCGCGCGCTGGCGCACCCCGAAGCGATGCTGCTCGTCCGTTACGATACAACCGAGGTCGCAGAAGCGAACCTCTTCAGAGAGCAGCGCGTGCGTGCCGACCACAAACAGAGCACTACCGTCTGCAATTTTGCGCAGGGCAGCATCCCGCTCGGTCTTTTTCATGCTGCCTTTGAGCAAGACGACCGCCCCGCCGAAGATCTCCCCCAGATTCTGCGCATGCTGCTCGGCGAGGATCTCCGTCGGCGCGAGCAGCGCACCCTGCTTGCCATTTGCGGCGGCGACGCAGAGCGCATACATGGCGATCGCGGTCTTGCCGGAGCCGACGTCGCCCTGCAGCAGCCGGTTCATGGGCGCGGAGCTTCGCATGTCAGCAGCGATCTCGTCAATGACGCGCAGTTGCGAACGCGTCAGCGAAAACGGCAGCTTGGCCGAAAAACGCTCCAAAATACCGTCTGTAACAAACGAGAAACCGTTCTGCCGCAGGCGCTCGGCTTTTTGCAGCTCTACGATGACGAAATACAGCAGCGTGTTTTCAAAATCGAGCCGCTTTCTGGCCATCTCCAAGGCTTCTCGGCTGAATGGAAAATGTACGTGTCGCAGCGCCAGCGCGAGCGGCACGAGGGAATACCGCTCCAGCAAAGATCGCGGCAGCGGTTCGGGGATCTGATCCCAGACGCTCTCCAGACAGGCGCGGATGCTGTCCCGCCAGGTGCGCTGCTGGATGCCCCGGATGGTCGAATACACCGGAACAATGCCGGGCAGTGCCTGCGAAAGCGCGGGGTTGATCAACGATACGCTGTTTTTGCGTACCACGCGGCCGCTGGCGTAGACGATCTGGCCGATGTTGAACTGCGCGCTGCGGTAGGGTTGATTGAACCACTTGAGCGTGATCTTGCCGGTCTCGTCCTGCGCGGGCGCGGAGAGCATGGTCGTCCCCTTCGTGCGAAAGAAGCGCGTTGCTCCGCTGATGCGTACCTGAACGGCCGCGTTCTGCGCGTTTACGAGCTGTGAAACCGGCGTGGCCTTTGTGTAATCCAGATAGTCACGCGGCAAGCGGTAGAGAAGATCGCGCACGCAGCACACGCCGAGCTGCGAAAACAGCTCCGCGCGTTTTGGCCCGATGCCCCGGATGCTTGCCAACGGTGAATCCAGCATATTCCCTCGCAATAACGCCTGCGCGGCACGCCGCCGCGCCTTCGTTTCCAGTGAAAAAAGCCGACGACGGGAACGCGTCGTTCCGTCGCCGGCCGTTCGGCTGACAGGCTGCGGTGTTACTGCACCGCTACGTAGTAATAATACAGCGGCTGCCCACCCGCGAGCACCATAAACTCTGCATCCTCAAACTCGGTCTGGAGCCGGTCTGCGATCGCCTGCGCGTTCTCCTCCGTCTGCCCTTCGCCAAAGTACAAGGTGACGGTGCAGGCGGCATCCTCGCGTTCTGCAATCATCCGGCGCACGAGCGTGGCCGTCGTCTCCTCCACCGTCTTGCCGGACACGGCCAGATGGTTGTTGATCAGGCCGATCATGTCGCCCTTCTTGACGGAGTTTCCGTCGAAGGTCGTATCCCGCACTGCATAGGTGACCGCGCCGCTGGCGACCTGTGAGATCGTCTCCTTCATGGCCTGCTCGTTTTCCGCAACCGTCGCATCCTTGGAGTATGCCATGCACGCGGCGATGCCCTGCGGGATGGTCTTGGTCGGGATGAGTACGACGCCTTTTTTCGTCAACTCGCTAGCCTGCTGCGCCGCGAGGATGATGTTGGAGTTGTTGGGCAGCACAAAGACGTTGCGCGCGTTGATCTTGTTGATGGCGGAGGCGATGGTATCGATGCTGGGGTTCATCGTCTGCCCGCCCGAGATCAGCGCATCCACCGCCAGCGCGCGGAAAAGCTCGTCTATCCCTTCGCCGGTGCTGACCGCCAACAGGCCGAACTCCTTCTCGTTGCGCTTGCGCTCTTCCATGAGCGCGCGGTTCTGCTCGCGCATGTTCTCGATCTTGAGCTTGTCCAGCTCACCGATGCGCAGCGCCATCTGCAGTACCTTGCCCGGGGAATTGGAGTGCACGTGCACCTTGATCATATCCGCGTCGTTGGCTACGACGACGGAATCACCCAAGCGCTCCAGGTGATTTCGGAAGCTTTCGATCTCCTTGTCGTCGATCTCCGGCGAGAGATGAATGATGAAAAATTCCGTGCAATAGCCGTACGTGATATTTTCGCCGGAGAAGCTGTCCGCATTTATGGATTCCTGCGCGGGCTGATCGGGAACAAGTTCTTCGTAGCTTTCGACTTCCTCGCCGTCAAGCGAGAGCTTGAAGCCTTTGTAGATGGTTAAAAGTCCTTTGCCGCCGGAGTCCACAACGCCCGCTTCTTTGAGCACCGGCAGCAGATTCGGCGTGTCCGCCAGCGCTTTCTCGCCGCTGGCGAGCATCTCGTCCATCAGGCGGTAGATGTTCGCGCCCTGTTGCTGCAGCGCTGCAACGTTCTGAGCAATCACGCGCGAGACGGTGAGGATCGTGCCTTCCTTCGGCTTCATGACCGCCTTGTAGGCAGCCTCGCTGCCCTTGGTCAGCGCTGCGGATAGCAGCTCCGCATCCACGAACTCCGCGCCCTTAAATGCGCGCGAAAACCCGCGAAAGAGCTGCGAGAGGATGACGCCGCTGTTGCCGCGCGCGCCCTTGAGCGCGCCCATGCTCAGTGCATCCGCTACCTGTGTGGCCGTTGCGTGCTCCGGCAAGGCGCGGATTTCGTGAACCGCGCTCTGCATGGTCATAGACATATTGGTGCCCGTGTCGCCATCGGGGACAGGGAACACATTCAAAGCGTCGATCGCCGCTTTGTTCTTCTCCAGCAGCGCCGCGCCGGCGATAATCATATCGCGCAGCTGCGCGCCGCCGATCTTCATGTTTTTATCCAATTTTCCCTCCGAAATGTTCGGGTCCCAAGAGCCGAACCGCGTTATACGCGAATGTTCTCGACGTGGACATTGACGGCGTGAACCGTAACGCCCGTCATCTCTTCCACCCGATACTTCACATTGCTCTTGGCATTCTTCGCCACCGCAGGCAAAGAGACGCCATATTCGAGCGTGACAAACAGATCGATGTCGATCACGTCGGGTGAAACGGCAGTAACCTTGACGCCACGGCGCAAGTTATCCTTTCCGAAGAGTTCAACAAACGAATCGCTCGCCTTTTTTGCGTTCATGCCGACGATGCCGACGTTTTCCACGGCCGCATATCCGGCGATGCTGGCAATCAAGTCTTCCGCGATCGTGATCTTTCCAAGGGTTGTAGACATTTCCGCTGCCATAAGTTACGCCTCCTTTGTTCGATAATTCTATTTTATACCAAGCGCGTAAACCGCCGCAACCACGTAACCAGCTCCTGCGGGGCCTGCGCAAGGCGTTGTTGTAGCCTGCGTGTGAACATTTTGCGGCTGCACCCGCGCTATTCTTCTTCCTCCTCGGGCAGAACGCCGTTGTGGAAGAACTCCTGCACGTCGTCGTTGTCGTCGAGCTTTTCGAGGAAGCGCTCCACCTTTTCCACCGTCTCCGGGTCGGCGATATCGACGGTATTCTGCGGGATCATCTGCACTTCTGCCGAGAGGAACGCGTAGCCCGCATTTTCCAGCGACTCGCGCACGCCCGAGAACTCGTTTGGATCGGTATAGACTTCAAACGCATCGTCCTGTGCTACGAAATCCGCCGCGCCGGCATCCAGCGCGTGCATCATGACCTCGTCCTCGTCCATCAGCGCAGTGCGCTCGATGACGATCACGCCCTTCTTGTCAAACATCCACCCCACGCAGCCGCTGTTGCCGAGGTTACCGCCGCTCTTGTCAAAGATGTGGCGCATCTCCGCAGCAGTGCGGTTGCGGTTGTCGGTAACGACCTCCACGATGATGGCCATATTGCCCGGGCCGTAGCCTTCATAGACGATCTCTTCGTAGTTGACCGAGGAGCCTTCGCCCGCCGCCTTCTTGATGGAGCGGGAGATGTTGTCGTTTGGCATGTTGTTTGCCTTGGCTTTGGCGATGACGTCGCGCAGCTTGCTGTTGTTGGCCGGATCCGCTCCGCCATCTTTGACCGCAATCGCGATCTCGCGGCCGATCTTAGTAAAGATCTTGCCGCGCTGGGAGTCGGTCTTCTCTTTTTTATTCTTAATGTTTGCCCACTTGGAATGTCCTGACATATATCCTCCTGATTGCCCTTCCCTGTTTCTTGCGTGATCGGGGTATGCCCCCGTTTTTTAATTCGATTGCGTTTCCCGCAGCGCGGCATACGTCTTTGCGATGGACTGCAGATCCGCCCAGACGTCCTTCTTCTTTGTCTCGTCGCGCAAGAGCGCCGCCGGGTGAAACGTCGGCAGAAAGAGTGTGCCGTTCTTCTCGAGCCACTGTCCGCGCACGCGCGTGATGCGCGCCGCGCTGTCATAGAGATGCTTTGTTGCCGTCGCACCAAGGCAGACGACGATCTTCGGCCGGATGAGCGCATACTGCATCCGCAGCACGGGCATGCAAGCCGCCGCCTCCTCGTCCAGCGGGGTTCGGTTCCCCGGCGGGCGGCATTTGACAACGTTGGTAATATACAGGTCTTCGCGGCGGATGTCAATCGCAGAAAACATCTTATCCAGCAGCTGACCGGCTTTTCCGACGAACGGCCGCCCCTGCGCGTCCTCATCCGCCCCCGGCCCTTCGCCAACGAGCATGATATCTGCGTTGCGGTCGCCTTCGCCGAGCACGATGCTGTGGCGCAGCTTACACAGGCCGCAGCGGCGGCAGTCCGCTATCTGCGCTTCGATGTCCTCCCAGCTCAGCTGTGCCATGCCGCGCGCCTCCTTACATCGACCGGTGAATCGCTACACGCGCTCCGCCGCGTCCTCGTCAAGCATGAAGATCGCGTTTTGATGCAGCTGCAGGTAGCTTGCCGGGATGGTCGGGACCACCGGCCCTGCGATGACGAGCGGCGCAACCTCGCTCAGGTCAAATCCCGAAAGAACGGCGATGACGCGCTTTGCCGCCATGATGGTCGCAATGCCCACCGTGACGACCCGGCCGCTCTCCGTTCGCTCCACGTGCGTCACAGGCGCAAGCTCCGAGTTTGGCATGTTGCAGGCGATCCGCCCATCCGCACCGACGGTGCACACGACGGTATCCAGCCCGCCCACGTCGAGAATCGCGTTTTCGTAGTCGTTGCAGACAACGCTCCAATCCCGCGTCTGCGAGCAGGGCGCGCAGATGCTCTCCGGGAGGATGTTCACGCGGTCGTAGAGCATGGCATGCATGCGCACTTCGTCGGATTCCTCGCCATCCTGGCGGACATGCGCAAAGAGGTTATACGCGCGTACGCTCGCCCAGTCCAGAAGTCCGTCGCTCGTCATGCCGGCGATCTTGCGGTATGCGGACGAAAGCTGCGCGCTGCAATCCAGCCCGAGTACGCTGTTTGGCTTTTCAATGATGCATCCGGCCAGCAGCGTCGCGACCGCTTGACTGAGGGTGTCGCTGTCGCGATAGACGAGTACGCTCATTTGATCTCCCCCATGGCTTCGACCGCGTTGATAAACAGCAGCACGTCGCCATAAACTTCTTTGCGGTTGGTCTCGTTGAGCATCTCATGCCGCCCGTCTTCGTAGAGCTTCATCTCGGCCTCATGTCCGGTTTTTTCAAGCCATCCGAATACCTGGCGCACGCCCTTGCCCTTTCCGCCGACGGGATCCATCGAGCCGGAGAAGATCAAAATCGGCTTGCGCGGCACACGCGCCGCCCACTTTTCGCCGGAGATCTCCGTCAGCCCGGCAAAGACCTCCAGCATCGCGCTGGCGGTAAACGGAAAGCCGCAGTTTTCGTCGGCGTTGTAGGCGTCCACCTTTGCTTCGTCGCGGGAGAGCCAGTCGTTAGCGGTGCGGTTGGGCTTAAACGCGTTGTTGTAGGAGCCAAAGCTCATCTGAAACAGCGTCTTGCTCGGCAGTTTGCCGCCCGTCTTTTTGATCTCGCGCCGCGCGATCCATTTGCCGATGCCGAGCACCGGGTTTGCTCCGGCCGTACCGGAGAAGATATACGCCTCAAAGTCCGCACCGTGCCGCCCGGCATAGGTGCGCGCAAGAAAAGAACCCATGGAGTGCCCCATCAGGATAAACGGAATCGCAGGGTTGTCCTTCTTGACGAGCTCGCGCATGGTGCGCATATCCTGAATCAGCGCATCCCAGCCGTTTTTCTCGCCGAAATACCCCTTCGGCATATCGGAGCCGATGCTCTTGCCGTGCCCGGCGATGTCGTTTCCGTAGACCAAAACACCGTTTTCGGCCAGGTATGAGGCAAACTCGTCGTAGCGGTCGATATGTTCCGCCATGCCGTGGGTGATCTGAAGCGCGGCGTGCGGATCCTCCGGCACCCACATGCGATAGCGAATATCACAAATCCCGGTTGCGGAGGGAAACCGTTTTTCGCGCAGCGTGTATTTCATACGCCAAAACCTCCCCGACAATAATAAAAGAGTATACCACCTTTGGGCGGAATACTCAAGATTTCAAGCCGGATTGATTGCTGTCGATTGTAGATTTCGTCCCGAAGCCGCCCAAGCATGCGCCGTGAACGGCGAAGCGGAAACGCCCGCCCGCTCAGACCGGCGGCACGATTTCCAGCTCGCGATAGCCGCCAAACAGTTTTGCCTCCGCGTCGTCGTGCGTGATGACCAGTATCGGTACGCGCGCGCGTAAGAGTGCCTCCACCGCAGTACGCTTGTTTTCGTCGTCGAGCCCGGTAAACGGTTCGTCGAGAAAGAGAATATCCCCGTCGTAGGCCAGCGCCCGCGCAATGGCGACACGCCGGCGCATGCCGCCGGAAAGCTCCCGCGGCAAAAGATGCAGACTCCCGCCGAGACCGAGACGCTCGAGCATCTGCCCGGCGCTCACAGTGTCGGAGCCGAGGGATGCGTTCGCCAGCGCGTCGGCCCAGGGCAGCAGACGATCTTCCTGAAACACGACGGCCGGCTTCCTGCCCTCCATGCCGCGTATCTCACCCGCATCCGGCCGCTCCAGCCCCAGCAGCAGGCGAAACAGCGTGGTCTTGCCCGCGCCGGATACGCCGCGGAGCGCCGTCACACCGCAGAGCGGAATCTCTGCGGAAAACCCGCTCAAAACGCGATGCCCGCCAAAGGACTTCGACAGATTTCTGATCGATATCGCATCATGCATCGCGCCGAATCCTCCGCATACTCCGCACCAGCAGCCACTCAAGCAGCATGGAGAGCGCGACGATCAGCAGCGTCCATGCGAACAGATCGACGGTCTCGATGCGCAGCTTGGACTGGTAAAGCTTATATCCGATAGACTGTTTCGGCAGCGCGATGATCTCCGCCGCAACGCCGGACTTCCAAGCAAACCCGAGCGAGGTTGTGCACGCCGCAAGGAAGGGCGGCAGCACAGACGGAATATAGATCCTACGCACGATCTGCCGGCGGGAGAGCCCAAAGACACGCCCCATTTCAACAAGGCGCACATCGGTATGCAGGATCGCCTCCGCGGTCGCCGTCCAAACCATCGGCACCACCATCAGGAAGCTGATGAACAGCGGCACCAGGTTGGAAGAGAGCCAAAGCAGCGCAAGCAGGATGAACGAGGTCACCGGAGAAGCCTTCACGATCGCGCGCAGCGGAGAGAGCAGCGCTTCGGCAAAGCGCGAGCTTGCCGTCAGCACCGCGAGCAGCACGCCGGCGAGCACGCCGAGCGCATAGCCGCCCATGATGCGAAGCAGCGTCAACCCCGCTGTGAGCCAGCTCTCCCCCTTTGCCAATAACTCGGCAAAGCGGGAGAGCGTGGCGAGCGGCGAGGGAAGCAGCAGCTCCTTGCCGACAAGCAGGCTTGCCGCTTCCCAAACCGCGAGATAGATGAGCGCGATCAGCGCTGTTTGCAGCAGCCTTCGCCTACTCGGCATACAGGTCGTCGCCGGGCAGCGCCCCGCCGACGGACGCCGGATTCGCCGCAAAGAGCACATCCAGCACGCCGGAGACGGAGGATTTCATCAGATCCCCGGTGATGCTGACGACGTAGCTGCGCGGAATGGCCTGCGCGGCGATGTCGGCCGATCCGACGATGCCGAGATCCGCGATCTTCTGCGCCGCATCCGCAGCGCTGTTGACCTTTTCAACCGACGCCGCATAGTCCGAAAGGAACTGCTTTACCTGATCGGCGTGCTCATTGTAGAAGCTGCGGTTTGCGATGTAAACGCCCATCACGAGCTGCGTACCGGAGGCTTCCTCCCAGGCGGAGTTGAGATCGAGCACAACGCGCACATCGGGGTTTTTGACGGTGACCGCCGAGACAAACGGTTCCGGCAGCAGGGCGATCTGCGCTTCGCCGGAGGCGACCATCGCCGCCAGCGCGGAGTGCTCGCCCACGTACTCCACCGTAACCTGCCCGCTCAACCCGTTTTTCTCCAGCAGATAGTCGAGCACATACTGCGGAGTCGAGCCCTCGCCGCTTGCATAGACCGTCTTGCCCGCAAGATCGGAGATGGACTGGATGCTATCGCCATTTTCCACGATGTAGAGCACGCCGAGGGTCGCAATGTTGAGCAGCACCACGTTGCCCTCCGTCTTGTTGTAGAGCGTGGCGGCGAGGTTGATCGGTACCGCGGCGATGTCGATCTCGCCGCTGACAAACTTGCCAACGACGACGTCCGGCGCGTCCTGCAGCTCAACGCTGTATTGGTCGGGCTGATCCATCAGGTAGCTGATGCCCATCCCGGTCGGCCCCTTGAGCGCTGCGATGTTGACCGGCTCCGCCGGCGCTTTTGCGCAGCCGAGCGTAAGCAGCATCACCGCTATGGTGAGAAATGCAAGTCGTTTTTTCATTCGTTTTCTCCTTTCGGCAGGCGAAATGCCCGCCCATACCGTTCTATTTTCCCTTCGGAAACCAGCTTATCCATCGCGCGGTAGAGCGTCGTCCTGCTGATGCGCAGCGCGTCCGCCAGGTGCGTCACACTCCACTCCGATTCATACAGCCCGTCTTCCGCGCGGCTCTTGATATGGTTGAGCACGCGCTCCTCCACACTCTGCGGTAAAAACCCGTCCAGGCGCCCGCTCAGAAATCGGATCCGCGCGGTGAGATAGCGAAGATAGTTCTCGGCCACGCGAAAATCGCTGCGCATCATGCCGCGCAGCGCGTCCTCCGAAATCAACAGTACCCAGGTGCTCTGGATCGCGGCGACGCGGGCGACATATGCCGCCTCGTCGTGAAACAGCGAGGCGGCGCCGAACAGGTCGGTTTGCCGCAGCACGCTCATGGGCATCCGGCCGTCTTCACTCTCCTTGGTAACCGCACAGGCGCCGTAGAGGATGATGCCCAGCGCACGCACACTGTCCGCGCGGTCGAAGATGACCTGGTCCTTGTCGAAATGCGCAACCCAAACACCCTTGGCGCCGAGCAGGCGCGCAATCTCATCCTCGGCAATTCCCGTAAAGAGGAATGTATGCGCGGCGAGCCTTGCGTATGCGGTTGGGTTGGCGGATCGACTCATTTTTACCTCAATTGTGTTTCATATGCTACATTATATTCAATCATACACAATTGTCAATCCCAGCCACCGCATCTTTCCCGCGCGCCGCACGCGCCGGAAAATGCAGAGCGGCGTTTGTGTTTCCCGGCCCGCTGTGTTATATTGATCTTTAGAAGTTTTATCCGAAAAGGAGCGACGGACGATGAAGTTGATCTCGTGGAATGTCAACGGGCTTCGCGCATGCATCACAAAGGGATTTTACGATTTTGTAAGCCAGCAACAGCCGGATATCCTTGCCTTGCAGGAGACAAAAATGCAGCCGGAGCAGTTTGACGGCGGCATCGACGGTTACCAAATCTACTGGAACAGCGCAGAAAAAAAAGGCTACTCCGGCACGGCGGTGTTTGTGAAAAAAGAGCCGATGCACGTCTCCTACGGCATCGGCATTCCAGAGCACGACAACGAAGGCCGCGTGATCACACTGGAGTATCCAACCTTCTATTTTGTGACGGTCTATACGCCAAACTCGCAAAACGAACTCAAGCGTCTCGACTACCGCATGACGTGGGAGGACGCGTTTCTCGACTACCTCAAAGCGCTGGACGAAAAAAAGCCCGTCGTCGTCTGCGGCGATCTGAACGTGGCGCATAAGGAGATCGACCTGAAAAATCCAAAGACGAACCGCATGAACGCGGGCTTTACAGATCAGGAGCGCGCATGCATGACGCGGCTTTTGGAAAACGGGTTTGTCGATACCTTCCGCCACTTTTATCCGGACAAGACCGAGGCCTACAGCTGGTGGAGCTATATCGGCGGTGCGCGCTCGAGAAACGCCGGCTGGCGGATCGATTATTTTCTGGTGTCCGAGCGGCTCATCGGCAGCGTAAAGGACAGCCTGATCCTCAGCGACGTATTCGGCAGCGACCACTGCCCCGTGCTGATCGAAGCCGAAATCTGACACTGATTTTTACAGCAGGAGACACCATGATCATTCTCGCGTCCTCTTCCCCGCGCAGGCGGGAACTGTTGTCCATGATCGGGCTAAACTACGTCATAGAAACCGCAAACGAAGAAGAGGTACAGCCGCGCGGCCTGCCTCCCGCGGAATACGTGAAAACCCTCGCGCTGCAAAAAGCGCAGCCGGTCGCCGACCGGCACCCCGGTGACTGCGTCATCGGCGCGGATACGATCGTATACCTCGAGGGCGACATCCTCGGCAAGCCGCATACGCCGGAGGTTGCCAGGGCATACTTGGCGCGCATGCAAGGCAAGAGTCACATCGTCTTCACCGGCATCGCCGTGCTCAAAAACGGAAAGGCGGACGTGCGTCACTGCGAAACGAAGGTCACGTTCGCGCCCATGACGCAGCGCGAGATCGAGACATATGTCGCCACCGGCGAACCGCTCGACAAAGCGGGCGCATACGGTGTGCAGGGGCCTGGCGGCATCTTCGTTGAGCGCATCGAAGGAAACTACTTCAATGTCATCGGCCTGCCGCTGCCGATGCTCTACCAAATGCTGCTCGACGCGGGCGAAGCCGTCATTTGATCGGCTGCACCACACAATCGCCTTATGAATCAGATCATCGAAGAAAAACTCAAACTGCTCCCCCCCTCGCCCGGCGTATACAAAATGCTCAACGCCGAGGGCGAGGTTATCTATGTCGGCAAAGCCATCTCGCTGAAAAACCGCGTGCGGCAGTACTTTCAATCCTCCAAGAACCATCCGCCGAAGGTCACCGCCATGGTGCGCCAGATCGCAGACTTTGAGTATATCCGCGTCGCCAACGAAACCGAGGCGTTTTCGCTCGAGTCCAACCTGATCAAGGAATTCAAGCCGAAGTACAACATACTGCTCAAGGACGACAAGCACTTCCCCTATATCCGCGTGGACCTGCGTCAGGATTTTCCGCGTCTGGAGGTTGTTCGCCGGGTGAAGAAGGACGGCGCAAAATACCTCGGCCCCTTCCTCTCCGGCCTGCTGCTGCGGGACGGGCTTGCGCTCGTGCGCGAGCAATACCCCATCCGCCAGTGCAAAAAAGATATCGGCCGCATGATCGCGCGGCGGGAGCGCCCCTGCCTGATGTATCACATCGGCAAGTGCTGCGCGCCCTGCTCCGGCAATGTTTCCAAAGAGGAATATCACAAGCTCATCGACGAGGTGCTCTCGTTTCTCTCCGGCAACACATCGGAGATCCTCCGCTCGCTCCACGAGCAGATGGCCGCCGCCGCGGAAGCGATGGATTTCGAGCGCGCGGCGATCCTGCGCGACCGCATCCGCGCCATCGAGAGCCTCAACGAAAAGCAGGCGGTCATCGTCACCACCAACACCATGCTGGATGTATTCGCGCTCGGCCGGCTGGAGACCAACGCGTTGGTTTTTGCGCTCTTCGTTCGAAACGGCAAGGTCATCGGCACGGAGAAATTCCGCATGGACGCGGATGCGGAGGAAAGCGACGCGGATATCCTCGCCGCATTTCTCTCGCAGTATTATGCGGAGTCGGGCTCGTTTGTGCCGGAGGTCCTGCTGTACCAAGACGCGAGCGACATGGAGACGATCTCCGGTTGGCTCGGCGGCCTTGCCGGGCGCAAGGTCACGGTGCACCGCCCGCAGCGCGGCGAGAAGCGAAAACTCGCCGAGATGGCCTATCGCAATTGTCTGGACATGCTGGAAAAAGACGCGTCCTTGCAAAAGCGCGCGTGGGAACGCGGCGAAGGCGCGCTGACGCAGCTGAGCGCAATTCTGGGACTCGAAACGGTGCCGACGCGCATCGAGTGCTTTGATAACTCCCATATTCAGGGGCGCGATACCGTATCTTCCATGGTCGTCTTTACCGATGGCCAACCGGATAAGAGCGCATACCGGCGCTTCCGCATCCGCGCGGAGGCTGGCGGAAACGACCTCATCGCCATGCGGGAGGCGCTTACGCGCAGGTTTCAAAAGGCTGCGGAAAACGAAGCCGGGTTCCTGCCCCTGCCGGATCTGCTCGTGATGGATGGCGGGCCAACGCAGCTGCAGGTTGCGCTCGAGGTGCTTGAGTCGTTTTCGCTCGACTTCATCCCGACCGTCGGCCTTGCAGAGCTGAGCGAGACCATCTATATCCCAGGCGAGCCGGTGCCGATCCAGCTGCCGCGCAACTCCGCGCCGCAGCATCTGATCGAGCGCCTGCGGGACGAGGCGCACCGCTTTGCCATCAGCTACCACCGCAATGTGCACAACCGAAACGCGCTGTACTCCGTTTTAGACGGCATCCCCGGCGTAGGCGACAAGCGAAAGCGCGCGCTGTTTGACGCGTTTTTGACGATAGACGCCATCAAAGCCGCCTCGCAGGAGGAGCTTTCCTCCGTTTCATTGATCGACACGCGCACGGCGGAGTCGGTTTACCGATTTTTCCATCCCGAAGCGAGTACGGAACGATCCAACCCGGGACCGGACGCGCAGTCATAACAAAAGCACCCGCAATTGGGCGCTTTTTCAGTGCAGCGCTCAGCCGTCCACAAGCGTCCCGACAACAGGCACGCCTTCGAGCTTCTTGACGCCATGAGGCGATTTGTTTTTGATGATGTCCGTCAGGTCCTGCCCCGCGGAGTAACCGTTGTGCTCGCCGTTTTTCCACTTGGCCAGGTCGGTAACGTCGTAGATCACGCCGTCCACAGCGACATACGCCCGATTTCCGTTTTTGCCGTCATATTGCTTGAGCTCCTCAAGCGTCAGTTCGAGCAAGTCACTTTCCCCTGAGGTGGCTGTATCTGTCGAGGCCGATTCGCCAGCCGCCGTGGCGGATGGAGTCGGCGTTGCCACCGGATCCGCTGCACCGCTCGCACAGCCGGCCGCGAGCAACGCAAGCGCCAGCAGGCCTGCCCCGATCACTGTGATTTTTCTCATATCATAAACTTCCTTTCCACTGGTGTTCTGTCGTTTTGATTTCGATCATCTGAAATAACCATAACAAAAAACCCGATCGGTTTCAATCGGGCATCTGCGCATTACGTGATGATATCACGCTGTCAGTCCTCTGCCGCTCCACCCGTCATACGTTCCGACAGGGTGTTTACAAGATCGTGCAGCCCTTCCGGCGCGGGCACAACATAGCTGCGGTCAGCTGTTTCGATCTTGAGTGAGGCCGCGACGTGCTTCTTTGTGATCGGCACGCCAACGATGCTGACCGAGCGGATTTCGCCGAACGCGGCGGTAAACGGTTCGCCCGGTTCACGCATCATCGGTTTTTCCAGCGAACAACCGGAGACGCCCGCCTGATCGATGGAAATATAGGCTTGATTCAAACGGAGTTTGGTCGTCATCACCGTGAAACAACCGTAGCCGAGATACAGCACAAGCGCGGCGCTCACGATCAGCACCAGCTCCGGAGAGGCGTTGCTCAAGAGCGCGCCCTGCGCCGTTTGGGCACGAAAAAAATTGACGGCGGTGATGCCAATGATCAGCACCATGACGACGATGTTGCTCCAAAATGAGATGTCCAGCAGGCCGGTCGCCTGGCGGTCTACCTTTGCGGTCGTTTGCTGTTCCATGATTTCCTCCGGGATCTGGTCGTCGGTTCATACATCAACAGAGGGCGGGAAAGCCCGCCCTCCGAAAGAAATGCCGTTTATTCTTCTTCTTCGTCTTCCCGCTTGGCCGACTCGATGATCTTCTTGGCAATGTTGGCGGGCACATCCTCGTAGCGGACAAACTCGCTGGTAAAGGAGCCGCGTGCCTGCGTCATACTGCGCAGGTCGGTTGCATACTTGAACATCTCGGAAAGCGGCGCTTCCGCGACGACGACGGTGCCGCCATCTACCGGATTCATGCCCAGCATGCGGCCGCGGCGGGACGAAAGGTCTCCGCTGATGGCACCGACGTATTCGCTCGGCACAAAGATCTCATAGCGGTAGATGGGCTCGATCAGCGTCGGGTTCGCCTTGACGCAAGCGGCTTTATAGGAGAGTCGCGCTGCGGACTTGAACGCAACTTCTTTTGAGTCGACAGGGTGATACTTTCCGTCGTAGAGCGTTGCCTTGACGCCTACCATCGGGTAACCCGCGAGCACGCCGCGCGTAAGCGCCTCCTTGAGGCCCTTCTCCACCGCCGGTATGAATTCCCTGGGCACTACGCCGCCAACGATGGCGTTGACAAACTCATAGTCCACGCCCTCGTCCGCCGGCTCAAAGCGCATCTGCACCACGCCAAACTGGCCGCTGCCGCCGGACTGCTTTTTGTGCTTGCCTTCGGCCTCCGCCATGGTGTGGATGGTCTCGCGGTAAGGAATGCGCGGGTCGGAGAGCTGCGCTTCGACGTTGTTTTTATTCTTGAGCTTGCCGCAAACAACCTCGATGTGCATTTCGCCAAGGCCCTTGATCAATACATCGCCGGTTTCGGCGTTCTTCTCGATCTGGATGGTCGGATCCTCTTCCTTGATCCGGTTGAGGCCGGAGATGACCTTGTCATCCTCGCCCTGCTTCTTCGCGGTTACCGCAAGAGAGATCGCGGGCTTCGGGAAGTCGATCTCGTCGAAGATGATCGGGTCGGATGCGTCGCAGAGCGTATCGCCTGTTGCGGTGTACTGCAGCTTGGGCAGCGCGCCGATATCGCCGGCGTGCAGTTTCTCCACAGCGGCGGTCTTTTTGCCGCGCACCATGACCGGCGCCGTCGGCTTTTCCGACTTTTCTGCGTTTGCATTGTAGGGGGTAACGCCGATGTCCAGCGTTCCGCGATAGACCTTGATGATGGAATATTTGCCAAACTGGTCAAACGTGGTCTTGATGACCTGCGCGGCAAACTTGCCGTCCTGCTTGACCTCGACCTCTGCGCCTGTCTTTGCGCTCTTTGCCTTGGGCGCTTTTGCCAGCGCGGCGGAAGGCAGATAGTTTACCACCGTATCGAGCAGCGTGGCAACGCCGATGTTCTGGGCGGCCGAGACGCATGCGACAGGCGTGACCACGCCGGTCTGCACGCCGTAGGAAAGGCCCTTGAGCATCTCCTCGCGGCTGAGCTCGAACGTCTCGAGGTACTTCTCCATGAGCTCTTCGTCCGCCTCGGCGGCGGCTTCGGTAAGCTTCTCGTAGTAGGACTGCGCCGGCCCCTCCAGCGCGGCGGGGATGGCGGTATCCTTCTCACCCTTGCCGTCGAAGAGCTTGGCTGTCATATGTACGATATCCACATAACCTTTGAACGCGCCGCCTTCGATGATGGGCAGTTGGATCGGAACCACGCTCGGGCCGAACTTGGCGTTGATTTCACCCATGACCTTCTCGAAGTTCGCGTTTTCGCGATCGAGCTGGTTGACGACGATCATACGCGCCTTGTTCGCTTTCTGGCACATATCCATGGCCTTTTCCGTGCCGACGACCGGACCGGAGACCGCGCCGACCACGATCAGCGCGCTGTCGGCCAGCATCATGGCGGCGGTGACTTCGCCGTAGAAGTCAAAAAAGCCCGGCGCGTCGATGACGTTGATCTTTGTGTTTTTCCACTCAAGCGGGGCAAGGGCGACGTTGATGGAAATGCCGCGGGCGATCTCCTCGGGGTCAAAGTCGGTGGTGGTGTTTCCGTTTTCCACCTTGCCGATGCGGTCGATCAACCCCGCATTGAACAGCATGGCCTCGGTCAGCGTGGTCTTGCCTTCGCCGCCATGCCCGAAAACGCCAATATTACGAATGTCTTTCGCGGTGTATTCCTTCATTTCGGTTCCCCCTGTAGATGTTTTGAGCGCGTAAAACGCGTATTTCGAATCCGCTTAGTACGGATACAGTTCCGGTGAACAGAATTTAAAGACCTGTTGCGCGGGCAAAATCGTCGCGCCACTTGTTATTTTATCAGCTTCAAAACGCCTTGTAAACCACGAATTTAGGCCATTGTGCCGCCTTACGCGGCACTGTTTACACGTTCCAACTGGCCAGATAGGCCTCCTGCTCCGCGGTGAGCGTGTCGATCGAGACCCCGAGGGCGTTGAGCTTGCGCAGGGCGACCTCTCGGTCGATCTCGCGCGGCACGGCATAGAGCTTTGGCTCGAGCTGCCCGCGGTGATCCGCCACATAACGCGCGCAGAGCGCCTGGATGCCGAAGCTCATATCCATGATCTCCGCCGGATGCCCGTCTCCCGCGGCAAGATTGACCAGCCGCCCCTCGCCGATGACGTTGAGCCAGCGGCCGTTCGGCAGCTCAAAGCCGACGATGTTCTTTCGCATCGGCTTGCGGTCGATGGCGATCTCTGCAAGCCGCCGCACGTTGACCTCTACATCGAAATGCCCTGCGTTGGTCAGTATTGCACCGTCCTTCATCACCAGAAACGCCGCTTCGTCGATCACCTTGACGTCGCCCGTTACGGTGACAAATACATCGCCAAGCTTCGCCGCCTCGAGCATCGGCATCACGGCGAAGCCGTCCATCACCGCTTCGATCGCCTTGATGGGGTCGACCTCGGTGACGACCACGCGCGCGCCAAGTCCTTTTGCGCGCATGGCAACGCCCTTGCCGCACCAGCCGTAACCCGCGACGACGACGGTCTTGCCCGCGATCACAAGGTTTGTCGTGTGATCGATGCTGTCAAACACGCTCTGGCCCGTACCATAACGGTTGTCGAAGAGATGCTTGCAGTCTGCGTTGTTGACCGCGAACATGGGGAAACGCAGCTGCTTTGCCTTATCCATTGCGACAAGGCGCACGATCCCCGTCGTGGTTTCCTCGCATCCGCCGAGGATCTTCCCGATCAGGTGCGGAAACTTCGTATGAATCGCGTGCACAAGGTCGCCGCCGTCGTCTATGATGATATCCGGCTCGGCCATGAGCACGCTTTCGATGCACGCCTCGTACTCCTCCGGCGTTGCGCCGTGGAGCGCGAAGACGTTGATGCCGTCCTCGGCAAGCGCGGCGACCACATCGTCCTGCGTGGAGAGCGGGTTGCTGCCGGTCACATACATCTGCGCGCCGCCCGCCGCGAGCACGCGGCAGAGGTAGGCAGTCTTCGCCTCGAGGTGAATCGACAGCGCGATCTTCAGCCCCTCAAACGGTTGATCCTGCTCAAAGGTCGCACGGATTCCGTTTAAAATCGGCATATTCCGGCGTACCCACTCAATCTTTTGCTCGCCTTCCGGCGCCAGAGAAATGTCGCGAATGCGGTACATATTTTTTCTCTCCTTTGTGTCGATTCGCGCCGCGGGCTCGGCGGGTCAGCGGTTTTCGTCCGCTGCGGAGCGGACCGTTTTCGTAAACACCGCGATCGCTGCCTGCAGCTGTGTATCCTGCGCGGGGTCCAGCAGGTCTATCGACGTGCTTTTCAGCTCCTGCGGCAGGTCGACGACGATATCCGGCGTGATGCCGATGCCGTGGATCGATACGCCGTTTGGCGTGAAATACGCATCCGTCGTCATCTTCGCCCAACCGTTGCCGCTGCCGAGATGAAAGTAACTCTGTACGATGCCCTTGCCGAAGGTCTGCGTGCCAACGATCGTCGCCAGGCCATAGTCCTTCAGCGCGCCGGTGAGAAGCTCGCTCGCCGAGGCGGAGTTGCCGTTGACCAGCACCGCAAGCCCCATCGAGATCGGCTCGCTCCCCTCGGATTTGTAGACGTCCTCATCGCCGTTTTTGGCACGAATGCTCACGATCACATCCCCCTTTGGGATCATCGTGTAGGCGACGTTGAGCACCTCCGTCAATCCGCCGCCCGGGTTATCCCGCAGGTCGATGATGAGGTTTTCGACCCCCTGCTCCCGGAGCGCGGATACTGCGCTTGAAAAATCCGCGGCCACGCTGCCATTGAACTCGCTGATGTGCACGTAGCCGATGCTGCCGGAGATCACGCGCGACGTCACGCGGACGATGTGCACCTCGGCGCGCAGCACGCTGACGGTGGTCTCCTCGCCGTCGCGCAGGTAGGTGATCTCATCCGCAACAGCGATATCGTCTGATAAATAGGTGATGACCTCTTCGAGGCTCTTTCCTGCGGTCGTGTTCCCGTTGACCCGGGTGATCACGTCGCCTTTTTGCATGCCGGCCAGGTCGGCGGGTGCGCCGGTGTAGACACTGACGACCATCGCGCCGACGTCGTCCGGCATCTGGATGCTGATGCCGATCCCCACGTAGTCGCCCGCGTTGTCGGAGAGCAGCTTTTGATACTCCTCCTCCGTCAGATACTGCGCGTAGGGATCGTCCAGCTCGGAGATCATGCCGCGCATCGCCGCATCCAGCAGTTTTTCATCGTCCAGCTGCTTATCGTCGTAGAAGTAATACTGCGATTGTATCGTCTCCGCGAGCGCTTGCAGCGCGGAGAGGTCCGTCTTGTCCTGCGCGCCGCGCCCAAGCGTAAACACCAGCCCAAGCGCGAGCATCAGCACGATGGCGAAGCACAGTATGATCGTAATGCCGGAGATATCGTTTCGTTTCATGCGCTTTTTGCTTCTTCCTTTACTTGCGCGCCGGCTTCCCGCCGCGTACCGGAGCAAGCACACGCTGCGGCATTTGCGCCAGATCGCAGACGTCCCGGTGCCGCTCGGGCTTGCCCAGCAGCTCCGTCAGCGCCCGCGGGATGGGCATGTTTGTGCGCGCATGCAGCCGCTCGGCATTGGCAAAGTCATCCTCGCCGGCCGGCTCAAACGCGCCGAGCACATCGCTGGCGAACTTATATGGATTCGCCGTAGAGAGCACGACCGTCTTCGTCGCGTCACCGGTGCGCAAGGCATACCGCTCATAGACGCACTGCGCAACGGCAGTGTGCGGGTCCATCAGGTACCCCGTCTCGTCAAACACGCGCTTGATGACGGCGAGCGTATCCTCCTCGCTGCACCATCCTGTGGAAAACGTCCGCTTCAGCTCGTTCAGCGCGCTTTGCGGAAGGGTATACCGCCCCGTTTCACGCAGATCCTGCATCCAGGTGCGTACAAGCGCATCGTCCCTTCCGGCCAGCTCAAAGAGCAGCCGCTCGAGGTTGGAGGAGATCAGTATGTCGATCGAGCAGCTCATGCTCTGGTAAAACGGACGGTTGTCGTCGTAGACGCCGGTTTCGAAGAAATCTGCGAGCACGTTGTTGCGGTTGGAGGCACAGATGAGCCGGTTGACCGGCAGCCCCATCCTGCGCGCGTATTCACCTGCGAGGATATCGCCAAAGTTGCCCGTCGGCACGCAGAAATTCACCTGTTCGCCCGGCTCTATCTCGCCGCGCGCCAGCAATGCCTCGTAGCTCGTAAAATAATACACGATCTGCGGCAGCAGCCGGCCGAAGTTGATCGAGTTTGCGCTCGAAAGCCGCCAGCCGCTTTCCGAAAGCTCGCGCGCGATCTCGCCGGACGCAAAGATCTGCTTCACGCCCGTCTGCGCGTCGTCAAAATTGCCCCGCACGGCGCAGACATCCACATTGCGCCCCTCCTGCGTGACCATCTGCAGGCGCTGCGCCTCGCTGACGCCGCCATCGGGATAGAATACGAGCACGCGCGTGCCCTCCACGTCGCGAAAGCCCTCGAGCGCGGCTTTCCCCGTATCGCCGGAAGTGGCGACGAGGATGTAGACCTGCTTGGTTTCGCCCGTCTGGCGCAGAGAGGATCGCATCAGGTGCGGCAGCATCTGCAGCGCCACATCCTTAAACGCCATGGTCGGCCCATGCCAGAGCTCCAGCACGTGCTCGCGCTCGCTCAGTTTGACAAGCGGGGTCACATCCGCGTGATCGAAGCTCCCGTAGGCCGCGGCGATCATCCGCTCCAGCTCGGCCGGATCCGTCGCGGGCAGATATGCCTGCATGACGCGATGCGCGGTTGCCAGATAGCCGCCGCGCACGCCGTTGTTCCATTCGATTGTGGGATACGATTCGGGTACATATAGTCCGCCGGAGGGGCTGATTCCGCGAACGACCGCCTCCGCCGCGGATACAGGCTCGCCTCCCCGCGTGCTCAGGTAACGCATAGGTGTTTTGAGTTCCTTTTCTCTTTCTTAATTACAAGCGCCCTGAAAGCGCCTTGCTATGTCGAATCCGGCCGGTAATCTGGTTGCCCGCCCAAACCGCCCGCTAGAGCAGATACTCCTTCATGTATGTAGGAACGGTCTCTCGGCTGCCGGTTATGCTCATGATTACGCTGAGGTTGTTCTTTTGTGAAAACACTTTCAGATCGTCGAAGAGCCCCTCGAGAGAATCCAGCTCGTGGCCGATGATGCTCAGAAGCCCGTCGATATAGATGGTCTCAAGATCAAAATCGCTCGCTGCAAGTCCGCAAAGGAAACCGTAGAGCATTTTCGGGGTTGTAATGCCGTAGTCCGTTGCGTTGATGAAGCGAGCTTTCCGCGAGAGGTCGTAGATATAGCTTGTGTCGTTGTCTACAAATACCGTGTTTCCTTTTGCCGTCAGGACGGACTTATTCGCCATTTCGAGGATTTGCTTGGTTTTTCCTGTGCCTTTTTCTCCGAAGATGACTCCAATCAAAGCCGTAGCCCTCCTTATGCTTTTCTTTATTATAAGCCTTGCGCAACGACTCACGCAAGCAATTCGGTCAAGTTTCACGACGCTTGTGTAAAGCGCCCCAAACAATCCATCTTTTCGACGCAAATATAAAGCAACGGCCGAACACGGAGGGGCAAATACGCATCCCCGTGTTCGGCAAAGCTGCTGTCCTTTGGTGCGGCCCCGTCGCTAGAGAAGGCCGTAGTGCGCCAGCGCACGCACGATTCCGTCATCCTCCGGCGCACCGGTCACAAACTCCGCAGCGCATTTCAGCTCCGGCGACGCGTTCCCCATCGCCACCGGGTGCGCAACCGCGCGGAGCATATCCAGGTCGTTGAACCCGTCGCCAAATGCAAACGTGTTTGCCCGGTCTACGCCCAGCGTATCCATCAGCCAGGCGATCCCTTTCGCCTTCCCCGTCTCTTTTGAGATGAGGTTCAGCAGCGTCGGATGCGACCAATTGGTCACATAGTCGCGCAGCTGCCGCGAGAAGTATCGCTCCGCCTCCTCCCGCGTGATATACAGATGCGCCTGATAGAGGGCGAAGCGCGCAGAAAAATCGGGCACGACCAGCGGCGGCGGCGCGCCAAACTCCGACCAAACGGCCTTGACGCGCTCGTTTAAGACGGATACCAGGCTGCCGCCTTTGAAATAACCGCCGCAGGCAAACCCGTTTTCCCGCGCGATCTGATACACCTCGCGGATAGAGGGAAGCGTGATGAACCGCTCGTACACCAGTTCGTCGTTGTGGTAGATCAGCTGCCCGTTGAGCGCAATCATCCATTCAAACGAAACCGGCAGTTCACCGCGGATGAACGCGCAGGAGTCCGGCGCGCGTCCGGTCGCCAGAACCACAAGTTCGCCGTTTCCCACAAGGCGGCGCAACGCCTCTGCCGCGCTTTGCGGCACCCTCTTGACCGCGTGGGAAAAGAGGGTGTCGTCAAAGTCAAAGATCAACATCCGTTTCGCCATCGCATCGCTTCGCACGGGTCAGTTGAACTTCGCCTGCACCGCCGCAAGCGCAGACGCGATATCCGCCCCGCCGACCATGACGGACTGCCACATGGTGCCAACCTCGCTCGCCAGCTCATATGAGCGGTCAAACGCGACGTCGAAGCGCATATAACCGTTCATCTCGAGCGCTGCATTCACCGCCAACGCCTTGAAGTAAGCGGCGGAGCCATCGTTTTCGGCATTCAGAAATGTCTGGTAGTCTGCGTTGTCAACCATCGACTGGCTGATCGGCAGATTGCCGGTGAACACGAGCCAATCCACGTTGTTTTCCGCCCGGCTGAGGAAGCGGATCAACAGCCAGGTTGCGACACGCTGCTCATCCGTCGAGTTGGTGAACATCACATAATCCTCGCCCTTGCTGAAGGCAACGGCATTCTGCGCGTCCAGCTGCGGCAGCGGCGCAACGCCGACCTCAAAGACCTCCTGCCCTTTGTCCGCGCTCGGTATGGCGTAGGCAACGCCCGCCGCCGCGCCAACAAACATGTAGCACTCCTGCACGACAAAGCCGCTGTTGCTGTAGTTTCCGCCCGCGCTCGGCATCAGCGCCGGAAGCGTAAAGTAGCCCGCGTCCATGTTCTGCTTGTAGAATGTCATCGTGTCGATCGAGGCCTGGTTGTCGATATCCACAACGCCGTCCGCGGTGACATACGCGCTGCCATACTGCATGGAGAGCAGCTTAAACGCAGCCTCACCGTAAGCCGCATCGTAGCTAAAGCCAGGTTTTCCGGTCTCTTCATAGATGGCTTTGCTGTACGCAACGACCTCGTCCCAGGTCTTGGGGGCGCTCCAGCCCTTCGCATCGAAGTAGGTCTTGTTGTAGACCAGCACGTCGGTGGTCTTTTTGTTGGTCGGGAAGCCGTACATCGTGCCTTCCGGGCCGAAGCTGCGCGCTTCCTCCAGATAACTGGCAAAGAAATCCGCCTGCTCATCCGCCGTAAAGCCGATCGTCGGGTCATTGAAATACGGGCTCAGATCAACCAGCACGCCGTTGTTCACATACTCCGGGAACGTCGCCGCGTTGATGTTGGAAAGCTGCGGCGTCGAGCCGGAGACGATGTTTTGCGTCAGCTTGTCCGTCAGGTCCGCAATCGGGCCCTGATTGGCGAGCTCCACCGTGATGTTCGGATACTCCGCCATGAAGTTTGCAACCATCGTCTCGAGATAGGGGTAGTTTGAACTGCCTGTCCCCGTCCAAAATACGATGTCCACCTTCTCGCCCTTGGTTACCACGCTTTCAATGGCAGCATCCAGCGCGGTCGGTTCCGCCGTTGCCTCGGGGGCGGCTTCCTGCGTCGCCTGCGGCGCAGCATCCTGCGCGGCGGACGGGTCGTCACTCGCGGGCGCCGCGCACGCCACGGCGGCAAACGCCATGGTCAGCACGAGCAGCCAAGCAAAAACCTTCTTCATACTCTGATCATTCCTCCTCGGTTGTTTCTTTTATCTTTACTGTCCGGACAGTTCAGATCCTCTCTTACCCTTTGATCCCGGCCTTCGCCATCCCCGCGAAGATATACTTTCGCAGGCAGACGAAGATGACGATCAGCGGGATGGTTACGAGTGTCGCCGCAGCCATCTGCAGCTCGTATCGAATGAACCCCGAGCTCTGCGTAAACGCATATTTCAGCCCGTTGGAGATCATACGAAGTCCGTCGTTCGTCGTTATGAGATTCGGCCAGGCGTAAGTATTCCAGATCCAGATCAGTGAGAGCAGCATGGTGGTGAGAATCGTCGGCTTGGCGATCGGTAAAACGACCTTGCGCAAATAACGCAGGTTTCCCAGCCCGTCGATGCGCGCCGCTGTGTAGAGATCCTCCGGGATCTGGAGTATGGTCTGGCGCAGCAGAAAGATGTTGAACGCATTGACGCAGTACGGCAGGATCAGCGCCTGGTAGGTATTCATCCACCCGAGCTTTGCAACGGTCATGAAGTTTGTGATGATCAGCATCTCCTGCGGGATCATCATGGATGCGAGCACCACGAAAAACAGCGCGTTTTTGCCGCGAAACTCCAGCCGCGCAAACGCAAACGACGCCAGCACCGTCACGAGTGTGCTCAGCAGCACCACGCAGCACGAGACGATCAGCGTATTGAGAAAGTAGCGCAGAAACGGCGCGACGGTCAGCGCGAGAATAAAATTCTCAAAATGCGGCTGCTCAGGCACCAGCAGCGGCGGCGACGTCATCGCCTCGCTCTCGCTCTTGAGCGCGGTGGACAGCATCCAGAAAAACGGAATGAGCACGCTCACGACGATCAGCGTCAGCAGCAGATAGTGAATCAGCCTCCATGCCCTCGCGTTCATTTGTAATGCACCCACCTCTTCGAAAGCTTCATCTGCAGCGCCGTCAGCCCCATGATGATCAGCATCAATATCACCGCGGCCGCGCTCGCGATGCTGATGGCGCCCGCAGAGAGATAGTCCCCCAGGGCATCGATGATGTAGCCGACGATCGTGATCATCATCTTCGAATTGTCGCCAACCGGGCCATAGGCGTTGCCAAACAGCGCGACCACGGCGGAATACGACTTAAACGCCGTGATGACCGACGTGATGAATACGTACATCATCGTCGGCGAAAGCAGCGGCAGCGTGATCTTGCGCAGCACGCGCCAGCGGCTCGTTCCGTCGAGCTGCGCAACCTGATAGTACTGGGGGTTGATATTCTGCAGCCCGCCGAGAAACAGCACCACCTTCATCGACAGTCCCGACCAGAGACTGTAGACCAGCAGCACAAACAGGCACCTGAGGTAGGACTGATTGTACAGTGCGGCAGATTTTGCAATATCCACGCCGCTGATCCATGCAACGGGGTCTATGCCGACCCAGCCGAGCATCGTATTCACCAGCCCAAAGTTGGAGTTGAACAAAAACGCAAACACCATACCCGCGGCGATCACATTCGTCACCTGCGGCAGGTAGTACAGCGTCGTGAAAAAGCCGCGCAGCTTGCGGATGGAGTTGAGCAGCAGCGCGGTGACCAGCGCGGAGAGCATCGACAGCGGCACACAGACAAACGCGATGAACGCGGTGTTGACCAGCGCGCGCCGGAACGTGCCGTCCGCCATAATATCGGCGTAGTGTTGAAAAGATATCCGTACAAAGTCGCCCGTCAAGAATCGATAGTCCAGCTTGGCGGACGTGAGGATCGTATTGATGAGCGGATAGATCGTAAACACCGCCAGCAGCAGAAACGCCGGCAGCAGGTAGAGATACGCCGCATTGTCGAACCTGCGCGGCTCTTTTTGCTTTCTCAGCCTTGCCACAGCTTCTCTCCCCCCTTCGCAAACAGGCAGATCGCATCCGGCAGGATCCGCAGCCCGATGTCGTCTCCGGGGCGGAGTGTGCTGCCGTTTTCCTTCATCAGCCGGAGCGCTTCGCCGCCCGGCAGCAGGGCCTCCACCGTCGTCGCTCCGCCAAGGCGGATCAACCGCTCCACCCGCGCCGTCAGCCCGCCGCTCTCCGGCGCGCAGCTGAGCAGGTTTTCCGGTCGGATGCCGACGGTAACCGGCCCGTCATGAAGCGAAACGCCGGCGCGCAGACAAAGCGCTCCAAGGAGCAAAGCGCCGGCCTCGATCCGCGCGTCAAAGAGATTCATCTT
>JAEWQH010000115.1 GCA_023399275.1 Bacillota bacterium | reverse complement strand
ACCCTGCACGGTGACGGGCGCGGACCTCGACATCCCGACTGAGTTTTCGCTGGTTAACCCCGAGCATGTAATTGCGACGGTTGCCGACGGTGGTCAGCTGGACATGACGGTTCGCATCGGCGTTGGCCGCGGCTACGTGTCTTCTGAGCGCAACAAGCGTACGGAGGATCCCATCGGGGTCATCCATGTCGACTCGCTGTTCTCGCCGGTTCGTCGTTGCACGCTCAACGTCACTGACACCCGCGTGGGTCAGCGCACCGACTACGATAAGCTGGTGCTGGAGGTGGAAACGGACGGCAGTATTACGCCGACCGAGGCCATTTGCCGTGCGTCCAATATTGTGAACCAATATATGGGTGCGTTCCTGAGCCTGTCTGATGTAGCCGACGAGGAAGAGGGCGAAGTTCCGTCCATTTTCGCGCCGGAAGGCCAGGAGTCCAACGCCGAGCTGGACAAGCAGATTGAAGATCTCGATCTGTCTGTTCGTTCGTACAATTGCCTGAAGCGCGCCGGTATTCACTCGGTTCGTCAGCTGGTCGAGTTCTCCGAAAACGACCTGCTGAACATTAGGAACTTTGGTGCGAAGTCCATCGAGGAAGTGAAGGATAAACTCATTTCCATGGACCTCAATTTGAAGCTATAGGAGATACGTATCATGCGACACAACTACAAGGGCCGCAAGCTGGGCACCGACTTCAGCCATACCAAGGCCATGAAGAAGAGCTTGGTGAACGCCCTGTTCCTGAACGACCGCATCAAGACGGTCGAGTCGCGCGCCAAGGAGATCCGTCCTGACGTCGACAAGATCATCACGTGGGCAAAGCGCGGCGACCTTCATGCGCGCCGTCTTGCCATTGCGGCTTTGGGCGATAAGGAACTTGTACGCGAGATCTTTGAAAAGGTCGAGCAGGGCATGTTCCAAGACCGCCAGGGTGGCTACACCCGCATCATGAAGCTTGGCCCCCGCAAGGGTGACAATGCTCCCATGGTTATCATGGAGCTCGTGACCGAGCCTGTGAAGAAGAAGGACGAGGAGAAGCCCGCTGCCAAGAAGGCCGCGAAGAAGGCTGCTCCGAAGAAGGTCGAAAAGACTGAAGAGGCTGCTGAGGCCGAGGTTGAGGCTGTAGAGGCTAAGACCGAAGAAGTAGCCGTTGAGGCTGCTGACAAGGCTGAGGAAGCTGCTGCTGAAACCGCAGAAGCTGCCGAGGCTGAGGTTGCAGAGAAGGAGAAGGCTGAATAGCTTTCGCTTCCTGCGCAGTGATTTTGTCGAAGGGCCCGCATTGTGCGGGCCCTTCGTGTTGGTGAGGTACGCCCGGCATGGGCAATAACTTGGCGGTGAAAGTCCGCTGTGGGCTTGGTAGTGGGAACCACTAGCTAGGGACAAGGGCGTCATCGTGAGGTGGGGTCTGAAGGAAGTCCGGATGCAAAGCTTCGAGCCGACGAACAGAAATCGCATAGAAGGCTGAATGAGGGCGGATAAGCCAGCCTCGTACGGTGAAGTCCAACACTACCCGAACCCTCTACAGTAGATGCGGCGGCTGCATGGAGTGAAAGTTATTGTTCTTATCCGGGGAGGTCTCATGAGGGCTTCGGCATAGGAGGTGAGCTAGAGCATATTGGAGCAACTGCTGTGGCGACGCAGCGGTGAATCATGAGAAGTCAGCAGAGGTCATAGTAGTGAAAGTCTGTCTACGGCTTCACGAAGGGCTAAACGTTTATCGTCATGGAACAGATTGGAGGTAGAGTCGCATGAGAGAACAGGAAATGAGAAGGCGTAAAGCTCTCGGCCTGCTGGAAGAGGATAGGGTGGAACCCGAAAGTAATCCAGGGGAGTTTTGGTGCGAGTCTGCCGAAACGGATGGACATGACAGCACATCGTTGTGCGATGAGGTGTTCTCGAAAGAGAACATCGAGCGTGCTATCTATTTGGTGTGCAAGAACAAAGGCGCACCGGGAATAGATGGCATGACGGTATATGAGCTAGAAGATTGGTGGAAAGAAAACGGGGCGGCTCAGGAAGGCTTCATCAGAAACCTTCATTATCGCCCGAAGCCCGTGCGCAAGGTCAACATTCCTAAACCCAATGGTGGGACAAGAGAGCTTGGCATTCCGTGCGTGGTTGATCGCATGATTCAACAAGCGGTACTCCAAGTAATCACACCTATCATTGACCCGACGTTCTCGGAATGCTCTTTCGGGTTCAGACCGCAAAGAAGTGCGCATCAAGCAATAGAGTGTGCCAGAAAATATTACGAACAAGGCTATAAAACGGTCGTTGATATTGACCTCAAGTCCTACTTCGACACCGTCAACCACGATATCTTGATGAGGCTGGTGGAAGAGAAGAGCATCACCGACAAAGTGGTACTCCATATCATTCGCCGCAGTCTCATTTCTGGCGTCATGGATGGCGGGATCGTGAGCCAAAGGACAAAGGGCACACCGCAAGGTGGCCCCTTGTCCCCACTGCTCTCGAACATCTACCTTGATGTGTTGGATAAAGAACTTGAACGCCGCAACCTTGCTTTTGTGCGTTATGCCGATGACGTGAACATCTACGTCAAAAGCCGCCGTGCAGGAGAGCGGGTCATGGGCAGTATCACTAAGTTTCTGGAAACCAAGCTAAGGCTTACCGTCAATCCAGATAAAAGCGAGGTGGGCAGCCCGAGCAAACTCAAATTCCTCGGGTTCTCTTTAGGTACGGATGCGGCAGGTGTGTTTATCAGAGTTCATGCTGCATCCGTGAAACGACTTAAAGACAAGATACGCAAGATTACCAAACGCAACCGTGGTATCTCGCTCGCGCGCATGTTGTATGAGTTGAAACTTGCGCTCACCGGGTGGATCAACTACTACGGCATTGCCAAGTGCAAAGGCCTTTGCGAGGGTACAGACGAATGGTTAAGAACACGTATCCGGCAATACATCTGGAAGCAATGGAAGCGCCAACGTACCAAGATCAGAAAGCTGCGAAGCTTTGGGATCGAAAGAGGCCAATCGTTTGATTGGGGGCTTACGAAGAAGGGCTATTGGCGAATCGCCAACAGCCCCGTTCTTAAAACCACTCTGACGAACAAACATCTCAAAGATCAAGGCCTATTCAGTATGTTGGAATATTACACAACGAAATGCCAAGGTAAACGAACCGCCCTGTGCCGGTCGGCATGCAGGGTGGTGTGAGAGGGAGGGGCTTCCTAGCTCGGTCTTGTACCTACCGGGAAGCTCCCCCTACTCGATTCGAGTAAGTAGTGTTTCACGTGAAACACGCTTTTAGATGGAACACTACTCTACGAAATCTTCAGGTGTAATACCTTCAAGAAATTCCTTAAACTCGTCAAGCTCATGCTCAGGAACGGTTGAGGAGGCATGTTTCACTACGTAAGGAAACGATGCTCG
>JAEWQH010000073.1 GCA_023399275.1 Bacillota bacterium | reverse complement strand
AAGGAAGGCCTCAAGCTGCGCGGCGTCGACGCCGGATACTGCCGCAAGCCCGTCATCTCCGAACTCCCCGCGGACGTGCTCGCTTCCCTCAAGACCGTGCTCAAAGAATACGGTTATCTCGGATAATTCTCCCTTTTTCTTCTCCTTTATACTATGATGGACAATAAGCGGTTTTGCCCCCCCTCCCGAGTCCGCTCGGGAGCCGGGGCCGACCGCGGCATCCCGAACAGACGGAACACCAAAGGAGGAACTATGCAGCAAATGCGAACCAAAACAGTCGACGTCATCGTCGCCGGCGGCGGAACGGCAGGCGTCATAGCAGGCCTTGCCGCCGCACGCAGCGGCGCAAAAACCGTTATCGTCGACAAGCAGCGCTGCCTCGGCGGCCAGTTTACCGCCGGCATGCAGGGCGCTTGGGTCGGCTTCAGCGACAAGAAACACCGCATCGTCGGCGGCATCGCCTGGGAGCTGCGCAATCTTTTCAAGGAGCGCGACGCCATCGTGGAGGTCGATCCGGAGACGGACGTCTGCTTCCTGTACGACACCGAGGTCGCCAAGGTGATTCTGGACGAGGTCACCAGCAAGGAGCCGAATCTCGAGTGCTATCTCGACACATCGATTGCGGATGTCGTCTGCGAGGGCGACACCGTCGTCGGGCTGGTCGTGCTCTCCCAGTCCGAGCTCATGGAGATCCGCGCAAAGGTCGTCATAGACTGCACGGGCGACGCGCTCGTGGCCTATAAGGCCGGCGCGCCATACGAGCTGCGCGAGAAGAAGGACATCCAGCCCATGACGCTTATGGGCCGCATGTGCGGCGTAGATATGGACCGGGTCAAGCAGTACTACGAGGAGCACCCGCCCGTACTCGACACGCACGTGCCCCCTGCTTGGCATGACTTTAGAACCTTTCCCGGGTTTATGCACTTCGGTCTGGCCGACGAGCTCAAGGATGTGCAGCTGCCGACCGACAAGGAGTACCTGCGCAGCTGGCTCGGCATCTTCACCTCCACGCCGAACCCCGGCGAGGTGACGATCAACTGCTCCGGCGCGATCGAAGCGCACAGCACCGAAGGGTTTGAGGCGCGTGCGGCGCAGGAGAACTTCTCGCAGAAGTGCCTCTACGACGTCGCGGAAGCGTTCAAAAAATACGTCCCCGGCTTTGAAAACTCCTATCTCTCGGCCATCGCGGCCCTGCTGGGCGTGCGCGAAAGCCGCCGCATCATCGGCGACTACAAGGTGACGCTTGAGGACTTCCAGTCCGCGCGGGAATTTGACGATAGCATCGGCCGCGGCGCAATGCCCGCCGGAGCACACACCCCGGACGGCGTGACCATGTACGTCTACGATCTCGAGCCCGGCTCTTCCATGACCATCCCCTACCGCTGCATGCTGCCGAAGGGCAAGGATGGGCTTCTTGTCGCGGGGCGCTGCGTCTCCTACGAGGCTCCCGTTGCAAACTGCATCCGCTGCATGCCGCAGTGTATGGCGATGGGAGAGGCTGCCGGCGTTGCGGCTGCCATGGCCGCAAAGCAAGGCGTTGCCCCGCGCAACGTCGATATCCCCCAGCTCCAGGCAACCCTGCGGAAGCAAAACGCGATTTTATAGGATTCGCAGCAGCCCAATCTGCCATGCGAATACAAAATAAAAGGAGGAAGTCCAATGAATCGCTCCATTCAAAAGTTGACGGCAACCCTGTTGATGATTCTGATGGCCCTTTCCACTGTCGCTTGTGCCGCTCCCGCCGCCGAAGTGACGACGGCGCCCGCTGAGGAAACCACGGCCGCCGCGGCTACGGATGCGCCGGCCGCCGCGGAGGAGCCCGTCTCCTATGCCGGACAGAAGCTTGTAATCTGGACCAACCTGACCGCAGATGCGCAGTATGAGGTGCTGAGCAAGCAGTTCACCGAACTTGCGCAGGAACTGGGCATTGAAGTCGAGGTTGAAAAGGTCGCGTTCAACGAGATGTATGGCAAGCTCGCGACCGCCGCCTCTTCCGGCGACGTGCCCGACATCATGCACACCAACTTCGGCGGCACCGCCTATCTCTACGCCGCCGAGAGCATCATGCCTGTGGACGACATCATCAACGCCATCGGCGCGGATGATTTCTCCGAAGCGTACAAGACCGTGCTTACCGGGGCGGACGGCAAGATCTACGGCATTCCGGATTGGGCGATGCACACCTCCGTTTGGTACCGCAAAGACCTCTTCGAGGAAAAGGGCCTGACGGTCCCCACCACCTGGGAAGAGTTCCTCACCACCGCCAAGGCGCTCAACACCTCCGATATGTCGGGCTTCGCCGTTCCGCTGGACGGCGTGCAGGTTGCGGCGCAGACGCTGTATGAGCTGATGTGCTCCGCCGGCGTGTTCTTCATGGATCCCGAAACCGGCGAATACTGCTTCGATCAGGAAAAGGACAAGGCCATCGAGGTCATCGACTATCTCGTCGAACTGTATCAAAACGCATCCCCCGCCGGCTCTCTGACCTGGTCCTGGGGCGACTACCGCAACGCGCTCGCCGTCACCGGCACGGTGGCCATGACGCTGGATATGGGCGCCGTCATCGGCAATGCGCAGGGCAACAACCCCGACATGGTCGATAAGCTCGGCTGCTTCGACTTCCCCGGTGTCAACGGCGATAAGGTTGCATCCTTCGGCTCCGGCTACTGCTTCGTCGCCTCCCCGCAGGAAGACGCGGCGCGCAGCGCGCTGGTCGCCGACTTCCTCAAGGCGCTCTACACGCCCGAGCGGGCCGCAGAGCGCGCGCTCTCCCGCCCGATGTTTGCCTTCCCGTCCTACAAGCCCGCCTACGAGATCTACAAGTCGAGCGAAAAGGTCGCGGCATTCCAGGACGAGGTGGAATACATTTTCAACCAGTTTGAAAACGGCACCTGGTACTGGTACGGTATGGAAGCGGGGCTCTCCGCCATGTCTGCCTACATCGAGTCCACCAACATCTTTGGCGAGGCCCTGCAGGGCGCGTGCGACGGCACCTATACCTCGGAAGAGGCCTATAACCTCATCAACGACGACCTGCTGAGCTTTGCCGGCACCATGTAATCCCCGTTCCCCCGGTCTGCGTGAATGAAGATGGGAAGAGCGCAGTCGATGCGTTCTTCCCAATTTTCGCAAGCTACGGTATGCTATCGGTGTCGTCATTTCCCGCGCGCGCCGCATGCCATATCAAGAATCATGATTAGGGAGAAGCAAGTATGAACTCCAGAACACTTCTGCAAAAACCCCGTCTGTTCAGCAGCTATGAACGAAGGCATAAACTGATCGGGTTCGCGTTTGCGATCCCCGTGATTATCTTCCTCGTGGTGTTTGTCATATACCCGGTCTTCTACAATGTCTGGCTGAGCTTTACCAACACATCCCTTATCAAGAAGACGAGCGAGTTCGTCGGCATACAGAATTACATTAAAATCTTCAGCAATAAGCTGTTTCTTAAATATTTCTGGAACACCTGTAAGTGGACCTTCTGGTCGGTGCTGGGCCAGCTGGTGCTCGGTTTGGGCATCGCGCTGCTGATCGCCCGGCCGATGAAGGGCGGCACCGCGCTGCGCAGCTTCCTGCTGATTCCATATGTGGTTCCCGCCGTCACGCTGGCGCTGGTCTCCAAGTGGATCATGAACAGCGACTATGGCATCGTGAGCTACTGGCTGCAGCAGGCCGGCCTGCTGGAAGCGCAGCAGTCGCTGCTCGCCATGCAGGGCCCTGCCATGTGGGTGGTCGTCATCCTCAACATCTGGCGCTCGTATCCCTTCCCCATGCTCATCTACTGGGCCGCGCTCAAGAGCATCGACAAGCAGATCTACGAGGCGGCCACCGTGGACGGCGCAGGCAAGTGGAAGACCTTCCTCTATATTACGCTGCCGCAGTTGAAGAACACCACGATCGTGCTCGCCGTGCTGCGTGTTATCTGGACGGCGACATATTACGACCTGATCTTCATGGTGACCGGCGGCGGCCCTTCCGGCTCGACAACGCACTTGCCCATCCTCATCTATCAGGCCTCGTTCGGCTCCTATCAGATCGGGTATGCAGCGGCGATCTCTATGATACTGGGCGTGCTGATGTTCGCCTGCATCATCTTCTACGTGTCGCGCTCCGGCCTGACGGAAGATTGACAAAAAGGTAGGTGAATCGGAATGTTTCATAGCATGAAAGCCTCCAAGATCACGATGAATGTGCTCGTCGTCGTCCTCATCGCTCTTTTGATCGTCATCGTCGGTTTTCCGCTCGCCTGGATGGCGCTGAGCTCCTTTAAACCCGGCGTTGAGCTCTTTACCATACCCCCGCAGATCCTGCCGAAGAACTGGTCGCTGGAGTGGTATATCCAGGCGTTCAGCAACGAAAACGTGATCCGCTATTTCCTCAATAGCCTGCTGATCGCCTCCGTCGTCATGGTTGTCGATATGCTCATCGGCACGTTGACGGCATACAGCCTGACGCGCTTTCGCTTCCGCGGCAGGAAGCTGATCCTCATCAGCGTGCTGGCGGCCTACTGCGTGCCGCCGATCATGCTCATGCTCCCGCTCTATAAGATCGTAAACACACTGGGCCTTTCGCAGAGTCACATCGGCGTGATCATCGCGCACCTGACGGTGACGCTGCCGTTTTCGGTCTGGCTGCTCGTCTCGTTCTTCAAAAAGCTGCCCAAGGAGATCGACGAAGCCGCCGTGATGGACGGCGCAAACGAGATGCAGGTCTTTCTCAAAATCGAACTGCCGCTGTGCGTCTCCGGTGTGCTCAGCACCGGCATCATGGCATTCATCATGTCCTGGAACGAGTTTCTGCTCGCCAGCGTACTGATCACGAAGGAATCCATGAAGACACTCACCGTCGGCCTTGCGAACTACATCAGCTCCACCCACATCGACTGGGGCATCATCATGGCGCTCGGAACGGTCACGACCATACCGGTCATCATCCTCTTTGCAATGGTGCAAAAGTACTTTGTCGAGGGCATGACGGCCGGCGCGGTAAAGGGCTGAGCGCGGCGCAGATCCCCGTCTCTCCTTCCCCCATAACCGTCCTCAAAGCGCGCGGCTCCGGCTGTGCGCTTTATTTCTATTTCTCGTGTCCGCGCTTTATGGTAAAATAACCCTGCGCCTTTGTCTTTCAACGCGCGCAGTAACCACAGGGAGCGAACATGGAAACACCGATTCAACTTCTCGCAAAGGAATTTAACAAGGGCGAAGCACACGTCAAGAACGTCGTAGCCCTCATCGACGAAGGATACACCATCCCGTTTATCGCGCGCTACCGCAAGGAGATGCACGGCACGATGGACGACACCACGCTGCGCGAGCTTGCCGAGCGGCTGACGTATCTAAGAAACCTCGCCGAACGGCGTGAGGAGGTCAAAAAAGCCATCCTTGCACAGGATAAACTCACCGACGCGCTGGCAAAGCAGATCGACGAAGCGAAGACCCTCGCCGTACTGGAGGACCTCTACCGCCCCTATCGGCAGAAGCGGCGTACCCGCGTAACCATCGCCCGGGAGAAGGGGCTGGCGCCGCTGGCGGCGCAGCTCTTTGCGCAAGAAAAAGGGCTGCCCGCGCCGGAGCAGCTGGCGCTGACGTTTCTCAACGCACAAAAGGGCGTTCATACGGTTGAGGATGCGCTCGCCGGCGCCTCGGACATCATCGCCGAGGCGATATCGGACGATGCTTCCATCCGGCAGAAACTGCGGGACGCCATCGCAAGGAGCGCCAAGCTCGGCTCTGCGGCGGCAAAGGACGAGGACTCTGTCTACCGGCTGTATTATCAGTTTGACCAGCCGCTGAACCGGCTGCAGGGCCACCAGATTCTCGCGATCAACCGCGGCGAGAAAGAAGGCTTTCTCAAGGTGGGTCTCGATCTCGACCGCGCGCTCGCGCTCGGCACCGTCCAGCGATCCGTGGTACGGGGCGATTCGCCCTCGAGCCGGCTCGTCGCCCGCGCGGCGGAGGATGCTTACGACCGGCTCATCTTCCCCTCGGTGGAGCGTGAGACGAGAACCACACTGACCGACCTTGCCAATGAGGGGGCGATCCGCAACTTCGCGCTCAACCTCAAGCCGCTTCTCATGCAGCCGCCCGTGAAGGGGCATGTGACCATGGGCCTCGACCCTGGCTACCGCAACGGCTGCAAGGTCGCCGTGGTCAGCGGCACGGGAAAGGTGCTGGATACCGCGGTGGTCTACCCGACCTTCGGCGAGCGGCGGAAGGAGGAGGCCATCGAGAAGCTCGAAGCGCTTGTGAAAAAGCACGCGGTCGAACACATCGCCATCGGCAACGGCACCGCCTCACGCGAGACGGAGCAGATGAGCGTGGAGCTCATCGCGCGCACGCGCGGCGTCAGCTATATGATCGTCAGCGAGGCGGGTGCCTCCGTCTACTCCGCGAGCAAGCTAGCCGCAGAGGAATTCCCGCAGTACGACGTCAACCTGCGCTCCGCGGTCTCCATCGCGCGGCGCCTGCAGGACCCGCTGGCGGAGTTGGTCAAGATCGACCCGAAGGCCATCGGCGTTGGGCAATATCAGCACGACATGCCGCAAAAGCGCCTCAGCGAAACACTCGATGGCGTGGTAGAGGATTGCGTCAACGCGGTCGGCGTGGACGTCAACACCGCGTCCGCCTCCCTGCTTCGGCAGGTTGCGGGACTCAACGAGACGCTCGCGAAGAACATCGTCGCTTACCGCGAGGTAAACGGCGCGTTCACGGCGCGAAAACAGCTCCTTAAGGTGCCCAAGATGGGCCCGAAAGCGTTTGAACAGTGCGCGGGTTTTCTGCGCGTGCCGGAGAGCCGCCTGGTGCTTGACAACACCGGCGTACATCCGGAGAGCTATGCCGCAGTGGAGAAGCTGCTCTTGCTGACAGGATATTCGCTCGGCGACGTCGCCGCCGGCAAGATCGCCGACCTGCCGGAGCGGGTCAGCCGGGCGGGCGAAAGCCGGCTTGCGGATGCATGCGGCGTGGGCCTGCCGACGCTGCGGGATCTCGTCAAGGAGCTTCTCAAGCCCGGCCGCGACCCGCGCGACGAACTGCCAAAACCGGTTCTGCGCACAGACGTGCTGGATATCAAGGACATCGTGCCCGGCATGATTCTCACCGGCACGGTGCGAAACGTGATCGATTTCGGCGCGTTTGTGGACATCGGCGTGCATCAGGACGGACTGGTGCATATCTCCGAGCTGACCAACCGGTTTGTCCGGCACCCAAGCGAAGTGGTCTCCATCGGCGATGTGGTCAAGGTCGCCGTGCTGAGCGTAGATGTGCAAAAGAAGCGCATCTCGCTCTCGATGAAACAAGCGGCGGACTGATGCGCCCGCTGCTGCGGCGGGCCGAAGGGAGGGCAATATGCGATTTGTCAACTTAGCCATGCAGGGCGGCGCGCCCGCCGAGCTGATCCTCACCACGCGAGACGCGCAGGGCCGCGAGGCGGTATACACCCGCGTGTTTCTGCCGCCGCACCGGCTGATTCTGCTCGGCGGCGGACACGTGTCGCAGCCGCTTTGCCGCTATGCGGCGGATCTGGAGTTCGACGTGGCGGTGGTGGACGACCGCCCGGGGTTTGCCAACACGGCGCGCTTTCCGGAAGCCGGGAAAGTCATTTGCGATTCATTTGAACACGCGCTGGAGCAGCTCTCCATCACAAAATACGACTTTGTCTGCGTCATCACCCGCGGGCACCGGCACGACGCGGCCTGCCTTCGGCAGATTCTCCCCGGCACGATGCCGCGCTATCTCGGGCTCATCGGCTCGCGGCGGCGCACGATCGAGCTGTTTAAAATGCTGGAGGAGGAAGGCTTCGACCGCGCAAAGATCGACCAAATCCATACTCCGATCGGCCTCGCCATCGGCGCCGAGACGCCGAAGGAGATCGCGGTATCCATCCTCGCGGAGCTGATCCTGCACCGCAGCAGCCGCAGTGCTGAGAAGGAGGCGGAGCGGCTCGCGCTCGCCTCGCACGAGCCGGAGCTGCTTGCCTACCTGCTTGCAAACCACGAGCCCTGCGCGCTCGCCGTGGTAGTAGAGAAGCACGGCTCCACGCCCGTGCCCACCGGCGCGGTGATGGCGGTCGACCGGCTCGGCGGCATCGTCGGCACCGTTGGCGGCGGCTGTGGCGAATATGAAATCCGCAACCACGCGCTTGAGACGCTGCGCACCGGCCAGGCGCGCCTCGTCACGCTCGACATGTCCAACGACGTGGCCGAAGAAGAGGGCATGGTCTGCGGCGGGCGGATGCAGGTCTGGATCGAGCCGTTTTCCGCCGCACAGGAGCAGACAAACGGCTGAAACGCCGCTTTGAAAGGATTGCACCATGCTCAATGAATTCTCCCGCGCGCAGCTGCTGCTCGGCAAGGATGCCATGGAGGCGCTGGCAAACGCGCGCGTCGCCGTGTTCGGCGTCGGCGGTGTCGGCAGCTTCTGCGCAGAGGCGCTTGCCCGCGCGGGCGTGGGCGCCATCGACATGTTTGACGACGACAAGGTCTGCCTGACCAACGTCAACCGTCAGCTCATCGCGCTGCATTCCACCATCGGCCAACCGAAAGTTGAGGTCATGCGCGCGCGCATTCTGGATATCAACCCGCGCTGCACCGTTACCGCCCATGCATGTTTCTATGGCCCCGAAACGGCAGACGCGGTCGATCTCTGCGTCTACAACTACATCATCGACGCCATCGACACGGTTTCGAGCAAGCTGCTGCTCATCGAGCGCGCCAACGCGGCCGGCATTCCGCTCATCAGCTGCATGGGCGCGGGCAACAAGCTCGACCCCACGCGTCTGGAGGTCTCGGACATCTACAAAACCTCCGTCTGCCCGCTTGCGCGCGTGATGCGAAGAGAGCTCAAAGCCCGCGGCATCCCGCGGCTCAAAGTCGTCTATTCACGCGAAGAATCGATCCGGCCGGACGCGGATCCCTCCATCAGCTGCAAAACCGGCTGTGTCTGCCCGCCGGGCACGGCGCGCAAATGCACCGCCCGCCGCCAGGTGCCGGGCAGCGTCTCCTTTGTGCCGCCCGTCGCGGGATTCATACTCGCGGGCGAAGCGGTGAAGGCCATCATCGACCAATGCGAGGATGCATCCGCGCATTGACCCGGACGACCCGCCCTTGGCCGCAGCGTGACCATATCACCCGCAAGATACGTGTTTCATGCTAGAATGAAGCATATTGGCAGACGACGAAAGGATTTATCTCTATGCCGCAATCGAGCAGCTGGAAACGGCGATACTTCACGATCTTGTCCGGTCAGGCCATCTCGATGGTCACGAGCGGAATCCTGCAAATGGCGCTGATCTTCTACCTCACCGAGACGACCGGCTCCGCGCTCGTGCTCTCTCTGGCAACGTTCTTCGGCTTTCTGCCGCAGGCTCTGCTTGGGCCGTTCATCGGCGTTTGGGTCGACCGCTGGAGCAGGAAAGCCGTCATGATCGGCGCGGATCTGTTCATCGCGCTGGCTGGCGTTTTGCTCGCCGCCGTCGCGCTGCGCGCGCAGCCGCCCGTCTGGGCCGTGCTCGGCATCCTCTTTCTGCGCAGCGTCGGCGCCGCGTTCCATTCGCCCGCCATGTCCGCGGTAACGCCGCTGATCGTACCGGAGGATCAGCTCACGCGGTGCGCGGGCTACAGTTCCTCCATGCAGTCCATCAGCTTTCTGGTCAGCCCGGCGCTCGGCGCCCTGCTCTACGCCCGCTGGTCGCTCTCGGCGATTGTGGGGTTGGATGTTTTGGGGGCTATTGTTGCGGTTGCATTCGTGGCGTTTATTTCGATTCCGAAACCTCCTGAATCCGCCCTGGTAGGGCAAGAAAGCTTTTGGAGCGACCTGCGCAGCGGCTATCTCGCCATCCGCGAGGACAAGGGCCTCTTTCAGATGCTCTGGATCGGCACGTTGTATATGCTCGTATTCATGCCCATCAACGCGCTCTTTCCGCTCATGAGCATGGGCTATTTTGGCGGCACGACCACGCATGCCGCCATCGCGGAGACCGCGTTTTCGGCGGGGATGCTCGTCGGCGGGCTGGTGCTCGGCGCATGGGGCGGCTTCCGGCGGCGCATCCTGACGCTGGGCCTTTCCGTGATGCTCATGGGCGCAGGATTCGCCGGCTCGGGCCTGCTGCCCGCGTGGGGCTTTGCCGGTTTTGCCGCGCTCTGCGTGGTGATGGGCTTTGCCGCTCCTTTCCATGGCGTGCAGACCGCAATCTTTCAGGAACGCATCGCGCCGGAGTGCCTTGGGCGCGTGTTTTCACTCTCTATGAGTCTCATGTCGCTCGCTATGCCGATCGGACTGATGCTCGCCGGTGCGTTCGCCGAGGTCATCGGCGTGCATACGTGGTTTTTGATCTCGGGGTTGCTGGTCATCGGCATCGCGTTCCTGATGATGTCCGTGCCCGCTATCCGCGCGCTGGACGATCGGCCCGCGCCGGAAGCGGTCGCCCCTATACCCGAAGCGGGCGAGGGCGCCGAGTAACGCGCGCCGCGGCCGATCGCTTGCCGGATAAAAAAATCCCCGTGCTGCCGTCGTCGTACCAGCGCGGGGATCTCTTTCTATCGTAGGTCTTTTTGCTCTCTGCTCTGCGGGTGACGGGGCTGATCCCCTCCCACGTGGCGCGCTTTGCCCGGTCCAGCGCGCGCTGGGCGCGCTTACTCATCTTCTCGCGCGGGAGAAACTGCTTCATTTGGTCTCACTTCCTTTCGGCGATGCCGCCGCGCAACAGTATACGCCCGCGCCACAAAAAATGCAACTGTATTCACCGATGTTTGCGGTATAATACAGATATCCAATCTGGATTTCATAGTGCGGGAGGGTGTATGCAGGACCGGACCAGGCTGATGATTGCGATCATACTCCTGCTGTTGGCCGTAGGTCTCTTTTTCCTCGGCATGGCCGTTTTGCCGGATGTACTCGTCATGCAGGTGCAGACCGACGGCTCGGCCGGCACGACGCTGCCAAAGACGGTCGGCCTGCTGATCCCGCTTGCCATCTGCACGATCTTTGCGCTGCTATACTATCAGCTCGGCAAACCGAAGGATCTTGTGGTCGCGCTCGTCGGCCTCGCGGTCTACGGCTTCACGTTTCTATTCAACCGATAGCCAGAACGGCAGCCGCACACCCGCCAAACGCCCGAATATCGGCAAAGCCCGGCCTTCGCATCCGAAAGCCGGGCTTTGTGTCGTTTTGTGTCAGGGCATTATTTGCCGAAGGTGCCGTCTTGCAGCTGCTTGATATAGTCGTTCACCTTCGTCTGGGCGTCCGCGTCGATGAGCGCGTCGTTGAACTTGCCGACGAAGACCGCGCTGTTTTCGAGCGTGCCGTAGACGACATCGTTGCCGAAGCTGCCGTTTTCGACCTTCTCAAGGCAGATGGCGACCATGCGGGCATTGTCGGTGACGACGCTGCTGATGATGCAGGGGTTCTGGCCGAGCAGGTCGGCAGGCTGCCCGATGTCGAAGATCTTCACCGTGTCGCCATTGGCCTGGTCGATGGCCTGGCGCGCACCGGAGTCAACGGCGGAGGCGTCGCCAAAGAACACGTCCGCGCCCTCGTTGATCATGGAAGCGGCGAGCTCCATCCCCTTGGCGGTGTCGCTGAACGAACCCGCATAGGCGGAGACGACCTTGATGTCGGGGTTGATGACCTGCGCCGCTGCGGTAAACTGCGCAAGCTTGGATTTCGTGGTGTCGAGCTCCATGCCGCCGATGAAGCCGATGACGTTCGTCTGGCTCATGAGGCCTGCGATGATGCCGGCGATGGAGCCGATCTGGTCCGCGTCGGGCAGGATGCTCATGATGTTGGCGGTGGGCAGATCGGTGGAGCCGTTGAGCACCGCAAACGCAACGTTCGGATAGTCCGCTGCAACCTGCTTGACAGCGTCGCTGTACTGGTTGCCCGGCGCAAAGATCATGTCATAGCCGAGGTCGCAGTAGCTGATCATGGTATCCGCATAGGCGGACTGGTCGATGGAGTCGGTATAGGCCGTCTCCCAGCCGCGCTCGGCGGCTGCGGCGGTCATGCCGTTGTAGCAAGCGGCACCCCAGCCGCCGTCGGAGATGCTGGAGTCGCAGATCATGGCGACCTTGAAGGTCTTCTCCTCTGCGGGGGCGGCTTCCTTGGCGCAGCCGGCGAGCATGCCGACGGCCAGGCACAGGACAAGCGCGATAGCAAGAATCTTCTTCATGATAAACCTCTTTCCTCCAAATAGATTTATGTAACAACGGATGAACTCCGCAATTACCGTTTTCATACGGCGCGGCCGGTTATCTCTCTTCCCTGTAATACGGCTTGCCCTTGCTCTTTGGGCCCGCGATCTTGCTGCCGAAGACCGTCAGCGCGATCAGCGTCATCACATACGGGATCATCTGGAAAAGCTGGTACGGCAGCAGATCCGTGCCGACCTGAAGGCGCAGCTGCAGTGCATCGAAGAAGCCGAAGAGCAGGCAGGCCAGCAGCACGCCGGAGGCCGACCAGCGCCCGAAGATAACCGCGGCCAGCGCGATGAATCCGCGCCCGGCGACGATGCCGTCTGAATACGTATTGACATAGCAGGTGGTCAGGTACGCGCCGCCCATGCCGGCCAGGAATCCGCAGAGGATGCACGCGATGTACTTCGTGCGCACCACGTTGATGCCCATGGTCTCCGCCGCCTTGGGATATTCACCGACGGCCTTGTAGTTGAGCCCCGCCTTCGTGCGGTTGAAGAAGATCGCCGTAACGATCACCAGCAGATACACGGCGTAGACCATCGGCGTCTGATCGAAGATCAGCTTGCCAAAGAACGGGATGTCCTTGAGCACGGGGATGGCCACGCTCTTCATCAACGTCGCCTGCGCGAGCGTAGAGCTCACGCCGAACACAACGCGGTAGATGAACGACGCCAGCGCGGGCGCGAAGATATTGAGCGCCATGCCGTAGACGATCTGCTGGCCCGCGAGCGTGACGGTACAAAACGCGTACACCATGTTGACCAGCACGCCGCCCAGCGCGCCGCAGAGCACGCCGAGAAAAGGATTCCCCGTACAGTAGCAGACCAGAAAGCCCACCAGCGAACCAAACGCCATGATGCCGTCGAGCCCGATGTTGACCAGTCCCGCCCGCTCGGAATACAGCTCGGCCAGCGCAACAAACAGCAGCGGGGTCGCCATGCGCACGGCGGAGATGAGAAGATCGGAAACCATGTTCCAGTTCATGACGCAACCTCCTTTTTCCCGAGGAGTTCCCAAGCCAGCGGTGTCTTTGATAAATGCATACCGGTCATGATCACGCCGCCTCCTTTTTCTCGAAGAGGTTCACGATAAACTTGCGAACCTTCGGCAGATACAGCATCGACGAACCGGCCACGGCAAATATGATAACCAGCGCCTGAATGATATCGATCACGCTCGTAGGCACGCCGGTGCCGACCTGCATCGTCGTGCTGCCGACGCGCAGCACCGCAAAGAAGTACGCCACGGCGATCGTCGCCAGCGGGTGCAGCTGCGCGATCAACGCCAGCGCCACGCCGTCGAAGCCATAGCCTCCGCCGTAGCCGCTGATGAGGCGAAACTGTGTGCCGAGGATGTCGCACGCGCCGCCTAGCCCGGCGACCGCGCCGGAGACGATGAACGCCGCGAGCATATAGCGCTTGACCGAAAGCCCGTTGTAGCTGCTCGCCACCGGG
>JAEWQH010000009.1 GCA_023399275.1 Bacillota bacterium | reverse complement strand
CCTCCGGGTCACCCAGATAGTCCGCGATCGCGTCCGCCATGCTCTCCGCGGTGTCCCCGCAGGTCAGGCCGTTGACGCCGTCCGTGATCAGTTCGCCCGGCACGCTCCCGGCGATGACCAGCGAGGGCGTGCCCTGCACGGCGGCCTCGCGTACGGCGAGCCCCGCGCTGATGCGCTGCGTGGGGAAGAGGCAAAGCGCGCTCTCGGCATAGAGCCCGGCGAGCAGAGCCTCATCTGCGATCTGCCCCAAAAAGCGCACGGTGCCGAGCAGACCGAGTTCGCGCGCGACAGCGCGCGCGTGCTTCTCATCCGGCCCGCTACCTGCAATGAGGAGCTGAAAGCTTACGCCGCGTCTGCGCAGCAGCGCCGCCGCCTCCAAGACGCGCGCGAGGTTTTTCTGCTGCTCAAGGCTGCCGGCAAAGAGCAGCGCGGGCGCTGCGGAGAGGTGGAACTGCTCCCGTGCGCGAAGGCGCATATGCTCGTCCGCCGCTTCGGTATCGGTGCCGTTATCAAATACTTCGATGTTTCCCTCAAATCCGCGCTCGTACAGAAACGAACGCGCTTCCGCGCTGGCGACCCATATCTCGTCGCAACGGCTGAAGAAATCCAGCGCAAAGTACTTGGAGAGCTGGTTTTCCCGCTCGTCCTTGATGTTGAGCAGATACTCGCGGATATACTTCGTATGAAAGGTGCCGACCAGCGGCACATGGCATTTGTCCGCAAGGCGCACCGCCTCCATACCGGCGGTGCCGGGACTATGCGCGTGCACGATGTCGAACGTATGCGCACTGACGCGCGCGAGGTAGTGCATGTCCAACTGGGCGGACGTCGCCCGGTGCTGCGCTCCGCCAGGGAGGGTCAGCGCGACGTAATCGAGTATCTCATACGGCAGGCTGCCCCGGTACCCCTGCGTAACCAGCGGCGTGATCACATAGACCTCCTGCCCGAGGGCGCTCAGCGCGCGCGCGTAGGCGTTTACCACGCGGCTTACACCATCGGTGATCGGGTAAAACAGATCGGAGCATTGCGCGATTTTCAGCATGGATTGTTGCCCTCCCGCAATCATTCTAGCATAGCCCGCGCGCGCCCGCCATACTCACGTTTTCCCGCTGCGTTCTTTACGCAGGCAGGCGCGTCCTGTATACTGAACAGAACGACAGATACGGGGGGAATTGTTGAAAATGGAGACACAGACAGTAAAACAACAGACGCTGGCGGAGTTTATGGCGCCCAGCCGTGCACTCCGCATTTGGCAGATCATACTTGCCGTGCTGCTCAGCGCCATGATCCTCGCAGCCGCGTACGTGTTCACCAGGCCGCAGGAGGAGCCGGCGCGCATGGCGTATTCACTCGGAAGCGGCGCGTACTGCTATGTGGATGCGCAGCTGGTTTCAGACTGGATTTTGGACGTATCCGGAGACGAAGACTACACACTCTACGAGGCGATGGACCCCGACGGCAACTGGTTCATCCTCTCCCTCGACAAAGCCGCCCTCGGGAAGCTCTCCGAGCAGCAGGCCGCCTATGAGGCTTATTTTTCGGAGGACTACGCAAGCTACTCCTATCCGTTGCCCGTTCGGCTGACGGGGACGACGCGCTACCTGACATCGGACGATGCGCTGGAGCTCGCTTCCCTGTATGAGGTGGAGGCTGCGGATGTGACGGGTTACTTCGGCTCCTACTATCTTGCGGAAGGGGAAAACGATCACAATGACGGCGCGTATCCGTTCATCGCCGGCGGCGTGCTCTTCGGGCTGTTTTTCGTCATTGCCGTGCTGCAGGGCAGCGGCATGCGCAAGAATTTTCAAAAGAGTGAAAACCGCCTCTATGAGCTGGGCTTGATCGACGAGGCGGAGAGGGAGTTCTCCTCGCCGGAGAGCGTGTCCTTTCCGAAGGCAAAGCTGATCCTCGCGCGGCGGTTTTTCTTCAGTGGGGCGAGTGGCTGGGCGCTGCCGTATGAGGACATCGGCTGGATCTACCAGCGTACGCAGCGCAGCTACGGCATCCCTGTTTCCAAGCAGATCATAGCCGGGCTTACCGACGGAAAGACGGCTGTGCTTGCCACCCGCGCGGTCAATGACGCGGTGCTCGCCGAGACGGCGCGCGCGGTCTATGCGGCCAACCCGAACTGCCTGATCGGCTATTCCGGAGAAAACGCCGGGCTCTACCGCCAGCGCGTCAAGGAATATAAGCAAAGCCATCCGAAGTGACGGCGGCGGGGCATGGTTTCTGGTTGAGTTCACGTTGCGTTAACACCAGATCCATCCATCTGTGTTGATTTATGAGCAGCGATGCTATATATTAGATGCAGTGCTGTTTTTGCCGGACAAGCCGGCGCAATCTTTAAACGGAGGTCAAGCTCCCTTGGAACGTAAAAAAATGGATCGCCGCGTGCGCAAGACGCGCATGCAGCTTCGCTCGGGGCTGACGCAGCTCATGCGCGAAAAACCCATCAAGGACATTACGGTGCGTGAACTGGCACAGCTTGTGGACATCAATCGCTGCACGTTCTATCTGCACTATCGCGACATCTACGACATGGTAGAGCAGGTAGAGCAAGAGGTGTTTGACGAGTTTGAGCAGATTGTGCGTGCGCATCCGGTCGAGGAGCTGCAGCAGGAGCCGCTCGCGCTGATGCTCGATCTGTTTGAGTTCTTCGCCGCCAATGCGGATCTCTGCGCCGCGTTTCTCGGTGGCAACGGTGACATGGCGTTCTTCAACAAGCTCATCGACATGATCCGCGATCGCGTGCTGGAATACTGGCAGCGGGAGCAGAAAAAGGATCCGGAGCAGTTTGACTACTACTTTTCCTTTCTCGCCTCCGGCTTTACCGGCGTGATCCGCGCATGGTTTGAGCGGCAGATGAAGGAGACGCCCGCGCAGATGGCCGCACTGGCCGAACAGCTCGTGTTCCACGGCATGGGAGACTGAGCCGCCGGCGGCATGTGATGGATACGGATTTCCCCGCGAATAAGATAAGGATGAAACAAACCAGATGAAAGAACACACGCCGTCCAAGAAGCCGATCTATTACTATGCGATCATCGCGATGATCACGCTGCTGCTGCTCAATGCGTTCGTATTCCCGCAGCTGCTGCAAAATGAGATCAAAGAGGTCGGCTACAACGAGTTTCTCTCCATGGTGGATGCGGGCAAGGTCAGCGAGGTCTCCCGCGACGAGACCGCGCAAACCATCACCTTCACCAGTGAGGAAGGCGACAAGACGCTCTATTATGAGACTGGCATCTGGCCGGACGACTCTCTGGTCGATCGCCTGGATCAGGCGGGGGTGACGTTCAGCGCGAGCATCCCGACACAGGCGAGCCCGCTGATGAGTTTTTTGATCAGCTGGCTGCTGCCGATTCTGATCTTTGTCGGCCTTGGTCAGTTTTTGATGAAGCGCCTGCAGAGCGGCATGCCGGGCGGCATCGGCAACGCGCTCTCCTTCGGAAAGGCCAATGCCAAGGTGTATGTCGAAGCGCAGACGGGGAAGACCTTCGACGACGTCGCCGGGCAGGACGAGGCAAAGGAGGCGCTGCTGGAGATCGTTGACTTTTTGCACAACCCCGAGCGCTACGCGCAGATCGGCGCAAAGCTGCCCAAGGGCGCGCTGCTGGTCGGCCCGCCGGGCACGGGCAAGACGCTCATGGCGAAAGCCGTTGCGGGAGAGGCCAACGTACCGTTTTTCAGCATCTCCGGCTCGGACTTTGTCGAGATGTTCGTTGGCATGGGCGCGGCGAAGGTGCGGGATCTCTTCTCCCAGGCGGAGCAGAAGGCGCCCTGCATCGTATTCATCGACGAGATAGATACCATCGGCAAGCGGCGCGACAGTGCGATCGGCGGCAACGACGAGCGGGAGCAGACGCTCAACCAGCTGCTTACCGAGATGGACGGGTTCGATGCGCGAAAGGGCGTCGTCATCCTCGCCGCTACCAACCGGCCGGACTCGCTCGATCCCGCGCTTTTGCGCCCGGGCCGCTTTGACCGGCGCATCCACGTGGAGCTGCCCGATCTCAAGGGGCGCACGGACATCCTCAAGGTGCATGCCCGCGGGGTGAAGATCTCCGACTCGGTCGATTTCGAGGCGATCGCCCGCGCGACCAGCGGCGCATCCGGCGCCGACCTGGCCAACATCATCAACGAAGCCGCCCTGCGCGCCGTGCGCTTGCACCGCGAGATCGTCGAGCAGTCGGACCTCGAGGAGAGCGTGGAGGTGGTCATCGCCGGCTATGCGCGCAAGAACGCAGTCATCTCCCCCAAGGAGAAGCGCATCGTCGCCTATCACGAGATCGGTCACGCGCTCGTCGCCGCCAAGCAGACGGAGAGCGCGCCGGTGCATAAGATCACCATCGTGCCGCGCACGAGCGGGGCGCTCGGCTACACCATGCAGGTGGACGAGAGCGAGCATTATCTCATGACGCGTGAGGAGGCGGAGAACAAGATCGCCACCCTTACCGGCGGCAGATCCGCCGAGGAGGTCGTGTTTGGCACCATCACAACGGGTGCGAGCAACGACATCGAGCAGGCGACGCGCATCGCGCGCGCCATGGTCGTTCGCTATGGCATGAGCGACGCGTTCGGCATGGTCGCGCTTGAGTGCCAGAACAACCCGTACCTGAGTCAGGACGGCGCCATGACCTGCTCCTCGGATACCGCCGCGCGTGTGGACGCGGAGGTAATCGCCATCGTGGAGCGTGCGCACCAGCGCGCAAAGCAGATCCTCAAGGAGAACGAGACCGCGCTGCATAAGCTCGCGGCGCATCTGCTCGAGCGCGAGACCATTACGGGCGAAGAGTTCATGCGCGTGCTCAAGGAGGTTTCCGGCGGGACGCCGGCGCAGCTCAACGCGTAACGAAGACATACAGCGGGCGGGAAACGCGTTTTCCCGCCTGTTTTTTTGCGCGTAAATGTGAACATATTGTGGAAGCGCGCGCGTGCGCTTGAAAACAGCCCGGCGGCGTAGTATGCTAGATTAGCACTCATTCATATAGAGTGCTAACAAATGTATCTGCAATTCATGACGGAGGCGCACTTTTCATGGCAAAGAAACAATTCAAGGCGGAATCGAGGCGCATTCTCGACCTGATGATCGACAGCATCTACACGCACAAGGAGATCTTTCTGCGCGAGCTCATCAGCAATGCCAGCGATGCGATCGATAAGCTCTACTTCCTCTCGCTGACGGACGACAAGGTCGGTAAAAACCGCGAAGATTTCGAGATCCGCATCACGGCGGATAAGGACAAGCGCATCCTGACCCTTGCCGACAACGGCATTGGCATGACGAAGGAGGAGCTCGACGAAAACCTCGGCACCATCGCCAAGAGCGGCACGCTTGCTTTTAAAAAAGAGCATGATACCGGCGACGCGGTGGATATCATCGGTCAGTTTGGCGTCGGGTTCTACTCGGCATTTATGGTGGCGGATAAGGTCAAGGTGCTCTCGCGCGCCTATGGCAGCGACGAGGCGTGGCTCTGGGAGAGCGCGGGGCGCGACGGCTACACCATCACCAAGGCGGAGAAGCCCGACAGCGGAACGATCATCACGCTCGAGATCAAACCCAACACGGACGACGAACAGTATGACCGCTTTCTCGATCAGTATACGATCTCTTCGCTGGTCAAGCAGTATTCGGACTATATCCGCTATCCTGTCCGCATGGAGACCACGCACACGCGCCCGAAGAACGGCGATCCGAAGGATACGGAGACCATCACCGAGGATGAGACGCTCAACAGCATGATCCCGCTCTGGAAGCGGCCGAAGAGCGAACTCAAGAAGGCGGACTACAACGAGTTCTACAAGAGCAAATTCCACGACTACGAGGATCCGCTGCTCACCATCCACTTCAGCGGCGAGGGCGTGGTCAGCTACGATGCGCTGCTCTTCATACCGAAGAATCCGCCCTACGACTTCTACGCCAAGGAGTTTCAGCGCGGCTTGCAGCTCTATTCCAGCGGCGTGCTGATCATGGAGAAATGCGCGGACCTGCTGCCGGACTACTTCGGCTTTGTCAGCGGGCTCGTGGATTCGAGCGATCTGTCGCTGAATATCTCGCGCGAACTGCTGCAGCACGACCGACAGCTCAAGACCATCGCCGTCACGCTGAAAAAGCGGATCAAGAGCGAGCTTAAGAAGCTCATGGACAACGACCGCGAGAAGTATGAAGCGTTCTACAAAAGCTTTCGCCTGCCGATCAAGTACGGTCTGTACAGCGACTACGGCATGAACAAGGATTTCCTCTCCGATCTCGTGCTCTACCACAGCGCGGCGCAGAACAAACTCGTCTCGCTCAAAGAATATGTAGACGCGATGAAAGAGGATCAAAAGTACATCTACTATGTCAGCGCGGAGACGGTGGAGCGCGCCGTAAAGCTGCCGCAGACCGAACGCGTGCGCGATCAGGGCTACGATATCCTCTGCATGACGGACGATGTGGACGAATTTGCCGTGCGTATGCTCGGTACCTATCTGGAAAAGACGTTTAAGTCGGTCTCCGACGCGGATCTCAACCTCGTTTCAGACGAGGAGAAGCGTGCGCAGGAACGCGCGCAGGAGGAGCACAAGGATATCCTCTCGGCGCTCAAGGCTGCGCTCGCCGGAAAGGTCAAGGACGTGCGGCTGAGCGACCGGCTCAAGAGCTCGCCCGTGTGCCTGACCAGCGACGGCCCGCTTTCCATCGAAATGGAGAAGGTGCTCGCCAGCATGCCGGTGTCGGATGGCTCGGTCAAGGCCGAGCGCGTGCTGGAGATCAACCCCGCGCACCCGGTGTTCGGCGTGCTCGCCGGGCTGGGGGCGGATGACGCGCGTGTAGGCAAATACGCAAACCTGCTCTACGACCAGGCGCTGCTCATCGAGGGGCTGCCCGTCGAAGATCCGGTTGCGTTCTCCAACGCCATCTGTGAGCTGATGGTATAATCGAAGGGTAACAAAAGACGGCGGGCGGTATGCCTGCCGTCTTTGCATATCGCCCGCTTACGCCTTTGACGCGTGCTCCAGCCGCTTTGCGCGGTTGATGGCGGAGAGGATGCCGCGCAGGGGAGCCAGGCTGATGTTGTGCGAAACGCCGACGCCGAAGACATCCTTGCCATCCTGCCCGCGCAGGTGGATGTATGCAACCGCCATGGAGTCCGACCCGCTGCGTACGGCGTGCTCCTTGTAGTCGATGAACGTAAAGCGATCCATCTTTTGCCCGCGGATGGCGTTGAAGAACGCGTCGATGGGGCCGTTGCCCTCGCCGGCCACTTCGAACACCGTGTCTTTGTGCGCGAGCGTGCCCGCAAAGGACACGTGGGAGTTGCCCTCGGCGTCCGTCGTCTCCGCAAACGAATGGCGAACGAGCCGGTACGGCGCGTCGATGTCCACATACTCCGTCTTGAAGAGCTCAAACACGCGCTCCGGCTTGAGCTCCTTGCCGACCCGGTCGGTCTCCCTCTGCACCACCGAGCCAAACTCGGGATGCATCGGCTTTGGCAGGTCGTAGCCGAAGTTCTGCTGCATGATGAACGCCGCGCCGCCCTTGCCGGACTGGCTGTTGATGCGGATGATCGGCTCGTACTGCCGCCCTACGTCGGCGGGGTCGATCGGCAGATATGGCACCTCCCAGAGCGCGCTCTTCGTCTCCTTCATGTATTGGAAGCCCTTGTTGATCGCGTCCTGATGGGAACCGGAGAATGCGGTGAAGACCAGCTCGCCCGCGTAGGGCTGGCGCTCGCCAACCCGCATTCTGGTGACGCTTTCGTAGACTTCCTTGACGCGGTTGATGTCGGAGAAATCCAGCTCGGGGTCAATCCGCTGGGTAAACATATTCATGGCCAGCGTGACCAGATCTACGTTGCCCGTGCGCTCGCCGTTTCCAAAGAGCGTGCCTTCCACGCGGTCTGCGCCTGCGAGCAGGCCCATCTCGGCGGTCGCCACGCCGCAGCCGCGGTCGTTATGCGGATGCAGCGAGATGATGGCACTGCCCCGATTGGGCAGCGATCCGATGAAGTATTCGATCTCGTCGGCAAAGTAGTTTGGCATGCAGTTTTCCACCGTGGAGGGCAGGTTGAGGATGATCTTGTTCTCCGGCGTTGCGCCGAGCTCCTCCATGACGCGCCGGCAGATCAAAACGGCGTTGTCCATCTCCGTTCCCATAAAGGACTCGGGCGAGTATTCATAGCGCAGGTTGACGCCGGATGCGATCACCGGCGCCGCCAGCGTCCGGATCAGCCGCGCCGCCTCCACCGCGATGCCCACGATGCCGTCCATCTCCATGCGGAAGACGACCTTGCGCTGGAGCGTCGAGGTGGAGTTATAGAAGTGCAGGATCACGTTCTTTGCGCCGGCGATGGCCTCAAAGGTCCGCTCGATCAGGTGCGCGCGCGCCTGCACCAGCACCTGGATCGTCACGTCGTCCGGGATATGGCCGCCCTCGATCAGCGTGCGGATAAAGGTGAACTCGGTTTCGGATGCCGAGGGGAAGCCGACTTCGATCTCCTTGAGCCCGACGTCCACGAGCGTGTGAAACAGGCGCAGCTTCTCCTCCACACTCATCGGGTCCACGAGCGCCTGGTTACCGTCCCGCAGGTCGACGGAGCACCAGGCGGGGGCGCGCGTGATGCGCTTGTCCGGCCACGTGCGGTTCGGCAGCGTGATCGGCTCAAACGGGATGTACTTCTCAAATGTGTTCATGGCAAGCTCCTCCTGTTCATGGCGGCCAGAGAACGAAAAAACGCCCCTGACCAAATTCTTTTGGTCAGGGGCGTGTGTCAACGCGGTACCACCCTGGTTCGGCCGCCGGTTCTCCCGGTCGGCCCTCGATAGCCTCCAACAAGGCCGAGACCGGTAACGGGGTCAATCGTTTCGCCCTAATGCAATCATTCAGGCAAAAAGCTCCGGGATGAGCCATACACACGGACTGCCGCACCGGCTTGCACCAACCGCCGGTTCTCTAAGCGGGGGAGACCGCGTCTTGTTCCCTTCGTCGCTTTTGGGGTCATATGGGATATTGCCGCTATTTTAATCAATCGCACCGACGTTTGTCAAGCAAAAATGCAGCAATGGCATCATTTTTTTGAATCATTGGCGCGAAGGAACCGTTTTGGCGGGCAAAGCCCGGGCGTATTTTTACCTGCGTTCCACGCCGAGAGTGACGGTTTCCTTGTTGACATCCCATGCTTTCGTGTAGCCCTGCGCGCCGCGGATCAGCGCGTCGCCGAGCGTTTCGGAAAGGATCTCGTCCCCAAAGCGGGCGAAGATGTCCCCGATTCGCGCGCTGCCCTCGTAGGAGAGCGCGATGTGGTCGCTCACCTCGAAGCCTGCTTCCTTGCGCATGGTCTGCACCTTGCTGATCAGCTCGCGCACAAACCCTTCGTCGATGAGCTCCGGCGTGAGCTTGGTATCGAGCACCACGATGGTGTCCTCATCCGTCGCGGCGACGAAGCCGTCCGCCTTGCCGGTGGAGACGAGCACGTCCTCAGGGCCAAGCACGACGAAGACCTCTTCGATGGTCGTCTCGTAATTCTGGCCGGCGGCGTGCGCCTTGACCACCGCGTTGCCGACACCCTGTGCGCTCAGGTGTGCGCCGATCTTCGGCAGGAGCTTGCCGTAGCGCGGGCCGAGCGTTTTGAGCTGCGGCTTGACCTGGTAGCTCAGAAAGCCCGACGCGTCCGCGACGAACTCCGCCTGCTTGACGTTGAGCTCCTCGGTGATGATCCTGACGTAGTGCTCACCCAGCGGTTCCCCCTGGATGTACATCCGCGCCAGCGGCTGGCGGGTTTTGACGCTGCCGTCGTTGCGGGCGGCACGGCCGAGCGTGACGATGTCCAGCACGCGTGCCATATTCGCCTCCAGCTCCGCGTCGATGCGGCTTTCATCCGCGACGGGATAGTCGCAGAAGTGGACGCTCTCCGGCGCGCCGTGGTCTACGCTGCGCACGAGATTTTGGTAGATTTCCTCCGTCATAAACGGCAAAAACGGCGCGCTCAGCAGCGTCAGCGTCTGCAGGGCGGTAAACAGCGTCATGTACGCCGCGATCTTGTCTCCGGTCATCTCGCTGCCCCAGTAACGCTCGCGGCAGCGGCGGACATACCAGTTGGAGAGTTCGTCCGAAAACGCCTGCAGCGCGCGCCCGCCCTCCGTGATGCGCAGCTTGTCGAGGTGGCCGTCCACGGTCTTGACCAGTGTGTTGAGCCGCGAGAGCAGCCAGCGGTCCATCTCGGAGAGCGCGCAGTCCGCAAGCCGGTATTGCGTGGGATCGAACCGGTCGATCTCCGCATAGAGGATGTAGAAGGCGTAGGTGTTCCAAAACGTGCCGATGAACTTCCGCTGTGCTTCGCTGACCGCTTCCGCCGAAAAACGGCTGGGCAGCCACGGCATGGAGCCGATGTAGAAATACCAGCGCACCGCGTCCGCACCCTGCGCGTCGAGCACCGTCCAGGGATCGACCACGTTGCCGAGGTGCTTGCTCATCTTGCGGCCTTCCATATCCTGCACGTGGCCCATGACGATGCAGTTTTGGAACGCTGCTTCATCGAAGAGGCAGGTGGAGATGGCCAGCAGCGAGTAGAACCAACCGCGCGTCTGGTCGATGGCCTCGCTGATGAACTGCGCGGGGTAACGCCGCTCGAACTCCTCTTTGTTTTCGAATGGATAGTGCCACTGCGCAAAGGGCATGGCCCCACTGTCGAACCAGCAGTCGATCACCACCGGCTCGCGCTTCATCGTCTTGCCGCACTTGGGGCAGGGAAAGGTCACCTCGTCGATGTAGGGTTTATGCAGCTCGATGTCGGGGGAGACGGAGGGGTCGAGCCGCGTGAGCTCCTCGCGGGAGCCGACCACGTGCACATGGCCGCATTCACACATCCAGACCGGCAGCGGCGTGCCCCAGTAGCGCTCGCGCGAGACGCTCCAGTCGATCACGTTTTCGAGGAAATTGCCCATGCGGCCTTCCTTGATCGTCTCTGGAATCCAGTTGACGCTGCGGTTGAAGGCGATGAGCTTCTGCTTCACCGCAGTCATGCGGATAAACCAGCTCTCTCTGGCGTAGTAGATCAGCGGCGTGTCGCAGCGCCAGCAGAAAGGATAGCTGTGCTCAAACGGCAGCGCGGCAAAGAGCTTGCCCGTGCGCTCCAGTTCGTCGAGGATGGGCTTGTCCGCGTCTTTGACGAAGAGCCCGTCCCAGGGCGTGCCGCCGGTCATGTGGCCGCTGGCGTTGACGAGCTGTACAAACGGCAGCTCCCAGTTTTTGCCCACGCGCGCGTCGTCTTCGCCGAACGCGGGCGCGATGTGGACGACGCCGGTGCCGTCCTCAAGCGAGACGTAGTCGTCCGCCACGACGCGGTAGCCGGTCTTGCTGCCGAAGTTGACGGGCAGGTCAAACAGCGGCACGTATTCGGTGCCGACGAGATCTTCGCCCTTGCAGGTGGAGACGATCTCGGCGGATTCGCCGAGCGCGTTTTTCACCAGCGCTTCCGCGAGGATATAGGTCTGTCCGCCCTGCCTGACGGTAGCGTAGGTCTCGTTTGTGTTGACGCAGAGGGCGACGTTGCTCGGCAGCGTCCAGGGCGTGGTCGTCCACGCGAGGATCGCAACATCCGGCTCGTCCCGCAGGAAGAACTTCGCGATGGCGGAGGTTTCCTTTACGTCGTGATAGCCCTGCGCGACCTCGTGGCTGCTCAGCGCCGTGCCGCAGCGCGGGCAGTAGGGGACGATCTTGTGCCCCTTGTAGAGCAGGCCTTTTTCGTGGATGGTCTTGAGCGCCCACCAGATGCTCTCGATGTAGTTGTTGTCGTAGGTGATGTAGGGGTTCTCCATGTCCGCCCAGAAGCCGACGCGGTCGGACATATGCTCCCACTCGGTCTTGTATTTCCAGACCGATTTCTTACATTCCTTGATGAACGGTTCGATGCCGTAGGCTTCGATCTGCTCCTTGCCGTCGAGGCCGAGCTGCTTTTCCACCTCGATCTCTACGGGCAGGCCATGGGTATCCCAGCCCGCTTTTCGCAGCACGTCGAAGCCCTTCATGGTCTTATAGCGCGGCACGATATCCTTGATCGAGCGCGTGAGTACATGGCCGATGTGCGGCTTGCCGTTCGCCGTCGGCGGCCCGTCGAAGAAGGTGTAGGGCTTTGCGCCCTTTCTGAGCCGCACGCTCTTTTGGAAGATCTGGTGCTCATTCCAAAACGCGAGCACTTCCTTCTCGCGCGGGACAAAATTCAGCTCGCTCGATACTTTTTTGTACATTCGGTTCGCTCTCCTTGTTTGCGTATCATAATTCGGGAAAAAACTCGGTTGCATCGGAAAACGCGTAAAAAAACGGCCTCCCGTCCCCGAAGAAGAAGGGACGAAAAGCACGAAATCGGCTCTGCGCGGTACCACCCTGCTTGGCGAAAGAATCGCCCGCTCAAGTCCCCTTAACGCGGGGATACGTCGCCCGCTACTCGGCTCTCGCCTTTGGCGTGCGCGCTCACGGGGGATACCGGCGTTTCCCGCCCGCCGCCGCCTTGCACCATACGCGGCTCGCTCTTGCGGACAATCTATGGAAACCGGCCTGTCCCGATCAACGCTGTAACAGATGCAGTATAGCGGTTTTTGCGCGGTTTGTAAAGGGCTGCGCGCCCGAATACGCGTGCATAAACCGCGAACCGGCCGCGGTTTATACAGATTCCATATCCGGCCGGATATATTTGCCCTTAACAGAAGGGGCTTTCTTTGATATAATCATTCATTACAAACAGAATCAGAAAACTAAGGAAACGATCGATGGATTTCAAACAGGCAATCGCCCTTGCGCTCTCCGCCCCTGCTGGCATCCCCGCGGAGGAACTGATCACTTGGCTCGAAACTCCGCCCGCGCCGGAGATGGGGGACTTTGCTTTCCCCTGCTTTAAGCTGGCCAAGACGCTGCGCAAGGCGCCGCCCGTGATTGCGGGCGAGATCGCAGGCGCGCTCATCCTGCCGCAAGGCGTCGAGCGCGCGGTTCCCGCCGGCGGCTATGTGAACTTTTACCTCGACAGGAGCGCGCAGGCAAAGGCGGTGCTCTCGCGCGTATTTGCCGAGGGCGCGCGCTACGGCGGCTCCGACCGGGGCAAGGGGCGCAATGTCTGCATCGACTACTCTTCCGTCAATATCGCAAAGCCGTTTCACATCGGCCATCTGCCCACGACGGTGATCGGCGCCGCGCTGTATCGCATCTACAACCATATGGGATTCACCTCCGTGGGCATCAACCACCTGGGTGACTGGGGCACGCAGTTTGGCAAGATGATCGTGGCCTACCAGCTCTGGGGAGACCGCGAGACCATCGACCGCGGCGGCGTGGACGAGCTGGTGAAGATCTACGTGCGCTATCATCAGGAAGTCGAGGCAAACCCCGCACTGGATGACGAGGCGCGCGCGTGGTTCAAGCGCATCGAGGACGGGGACGCGGAGGCGCTGGCGCTCTTTGAGTGGTTTAAAACGATCACGCTCAAGGAGGTCGAGCAGGTCTACGAGATCCTCGGCGTGCGCTTCGACAGCTACGCCGGCGAGAGCTTTTACAACGACAAGATGGGGCGCGTGGTGGACGAGCTGCGTGCAAAGCACCTGCTCAAGCTCGACCAGGGCGCGCAGATCGTCGATCTTTCCGCGTACAAGATGCCGCCGTGCATCATTCTGCGCTCCGACGGGGCGACGCTGTATGCCACGCGCGACATCGCTGCCGCGCTCTACCGCAAGGATACCTACGATTTTGCCAAGTGCCTCTATGTCGTCGCCTACCAGCAGGATCTGCATTTTCGGCAGTGGTTCAAGGTGGTCGAACTGATGGGTTACGACTGGGCGAAGGATCTCGTGCACGTCTCGTTTGGCATGGTCTCCGGCACAGAGGGCGCGTTTTCCACCCGAAAGGGCAATATGGTCAAGCTGCGGGATGTGCTTGCCGCCGCCTGCGAAAAGACCTACGACATCATCTGCGAAAAGAGCCCCGATCTTGAGGATAAGGAGACGATCGCGCGGCAGGTTGGCGTCGGCGCGCTGATTTGGAACAGCCTCTACAACGGGCGCATCAAGGATGTTGTGTTCGATTGGGATGCGGTGCTCAACTTCGACGGCGAGACCGGCCCCTACGCGCAGTATACCCACGCGCGCGCCTGCTCCGTGCTGCGCAAGGCGGGCTATACGCCGGCGGATGTGGACTACGGCAAGCTGGCGGACGCGGAGGCTGCGGCGGTGGTCGCCGCGCTCGGCGCGTTCCCGGATGCTGTCGCCGAGGCGATGGAGAAAAACGAGCCATATCTGGTCACCCGCGCGGTCATGGGCATCTGCGCCGCGTTCAACAAGTTTTACTATGAGCAGCGCATCATGGCGGACGACGCGGCCCTTCGGCAGGCGCGGCTTGCGCTGACGGATGCGACGAGGCGCGTCGTAGCCATCGGCCTCGGGCTCATCGGGGTCGCCGCGCCGGAGCGCATGTAGGCCAAAGCAATCCTGGGAACGGACAGATAGGGGGGATCGTATGCTGGATATCAAGCTCATCCGCACACAGCCGGAGCTGGTCAAAGAGAACATCAAAAAGAAATTTCAGGCGGACAAGCTTCCGCTGGTAGACGAGGTGGCGCAGTTGGATGCATCGTTTCGCGAGGCGCACACCCGCGCGGACTACCTGCGCTCCCAGCGCAACGCCATCAGCAAATCCATCGGCGCGCTCATGGCGCAGGGCCGGCGGGACGAGGCGGAGGCCGCCAAGGCGCAGGTGAGTGACATGGCGTACGAGATGGCGTGTCTGGCGGAGCGCGAAACCGAGCTCTCGGCGGAGATTCGCAAGCGCATGCTCGTTATCCCGAATATCATAGACGACTCCGTGCCGATCGGCAGGGACGACAGCGAGAATGTGGAGCTCGCGCGCTTCGGCGCGCCGGCGGTGCCGGACTTTGAGATCCCCTATCATGTGGATATCATGGAGCGCTTTAACGGCATCGATCTGGACGCCGCGCGCAAGACCAGCGGCAACGGGTTCTACTATCTTTGCGGCGACATCGCGCTGCTGCAGTCTGCGATTCTCGCCTATGCGCGGGATTTTATGGTGGAGCGTGGATTTACCTACTATATCCCGCCGTTCATGATCCGCAGCGGCGTGGTGGACGGGGTCATGAGTTTCTCCGAGATGGAAGGCATGATGTACAAGATCGAGGGGGAGGATCTCTACCTCATCGGCACCAGCGAGCACTCCATGATCGGCAAGTTCATCGACGCGTTTCTGGAAGAGAGCGAGCTGCCGCAGCGGCTGACGAGCTACTCGCCGTGCTTTCGCAAGGAGGTCGGCGCCCACGGCATCGAGGAGCGGGGCGTATACCGCATCCACCAGTTTGAAAAGCAGGAGATGATCGTCGTCTGCAAGCCGGAAGAGAGCATGGCGTGGTTCGGCACGCTGCTGCAGAACACCGTCGATTTTTTCCGTACGCTGGACATCCCTGTGCGCACGCTGGAGTGCTGCTCGGGCGACCTGGCCGACCTTAAGGTCAAGAGCGTGGACGTGGAGGCATGGTCTCCGCGCCAGAAGAAGTACTTTGAGGTGGGCAGCTGCTCCAATCTTGGGGACGCGCAGGCGCGGCGGCTCGGCATCCGCGTAAAAAACAAAGAGACGGGAAACTACTTTCCGCACACGCTCAATAACACCGTTGTCGCGCCACCGCGCATGCTGATCGCGTTTCTGGAAAACAACCTTCGCGCGGACGGCAGCGTTGCCATTCCTGCGGCGCTTCGTCCGTATTTTCGAAACAAGGCGGAGATCCGCGATAGGGTTTTCGCGGAAATATCCGCTCAGGGTGTACCGGAAGATGCGACAGCGCAGCCATAAATAGGGTGCGCAGCGGATTCGAAACGGGGGTGACGGGATGGAGCTGGAGTCGCTTAGGGCTATTTGGAACGAAGCGGAGCGGACCGCCGCTACCTACGAGATCTTCGATGAAAGCACCCGACTCAACCGAAACAAGGCAGCGCAGGTGGAGTTTATCACCACCGCACGTGCGATTGAATCCGTACTCGCGCCGGGCGCGCGTATTCTCGATGTCGGCGCCGGCGCCGGAGCGTATAGCTTGCATTTTGCGCGCCTTGGCTATGCCGTTACCGCCGTGGAGCTTTCAGCGGTGAATATCAACGTGTTTCGACAGAAGATTTCGGCGGAATACCCTGTGCGGCTTTTGCAGGGCAACGCGCTGGATCTTTCGATGTTTGCAGATGCAAGCTTTGATGTTGTGCTGCTGATGGGGCCGCTGTATCACCTCGCCTCCTCCGATGATCGCACCCGCGCAATAACCGAAGCGAAGCGCGTCTGCACGCCGGACGGTACGATCTTCTTTGCATTCATCTCCAACGACATGGTGGTGCTGACCGAGCTTTCCTGCCGGCCCGGGTTCTTTTCGGAAAACACGTATGATCACGATTCGTTCAAGGTGGAGGATTTTCCGTTTGTGTTCTTCACGCTGGATCAAATGCGCGCAATGCTCTGGCAAAGCGGCGTTGTGATTCGGCGCGAGATTGCTGTGGACGGTGTGAGCGAGCTGCTGGAGGACACGATCAACGCGCTTGGTGACGAGGATTATGCGCAGTATCTGCGCTACCACCTCTATTGCTCGGAGAAGCCGGAGATGCTTGGCAGAAGCAGCCACCTGCTCTTTGCCGGAAGATAACAAAACCGCATGTACATGAAAAAACGGAACCGCCGGCCGGCGGTTCCGTTTTTGTGTTGCTTTGCGCATCAGCCCTCGGGCTGTTCTTCGGCTGTGTCGGTCGTATCCGTTAGGCTGCCTGCCGCTTCGTCGAGTTTGGCTTGTGCGCCGCCCGCGCAGGTGTCGCAGGGATCCCAGCGGTTGGCTGCAAAGGCCTCGTCCAGCGTGCCGCTAAAGAGCGTGCCGCCCTCGGAGGCGGGCGTCTTGCCGGCGATATGCGGGCAGTTCGGGTCAAAGTGATAGCTCTTGCCGTAGCGCGTCCAGTAAACGGTGCCGACGGCTTCCGCGGCTGCTTCCTCCTGCAGCTGCTGCACCTGCTCTTCGCTCGGTTGCTGGAAGTCGGTGCTGGCTGCGCCCGCGCCGACGAGCAGCGCCGCAAGGATGGCGATAAGGATGGTCTTGGTCTTCTTGTTGAGCTTATCGGATTTGGCGAGCAGGAAGATGCCGATGGGCAGGAAGCACACGAGCACCATGATCACGCCCAGCTGATGCCAGAGCGTGCGCACGAGCTTGCTGTCTGCAAGGCTCGGGCGGATGCGGTTTGCCTTCTTCCAGAGCTGCGCTGCGACGATGCAGAAGATCGCGTCGAGCACGAGCGCGCCGATCATGAGCAGGAATTCCGGATCGTTCCAGTTCTGCGCGCCGTTTCGGATGGCATAGCTGAAGGCAAAGAACGCCGCGACCTCCGCCGCGAGGGCGAGCACCCAGAGGACGATGGCGCCGATGCGCAGGCCCTTGACGGAGCCCTTGCCGCCGCCAGATGCCGGGGTCGATTCCACGGCCTGGTCTACAGTTTCCGCCGCTTCTTTTGTCTGGACAGGCACTTTCTTCGGCGCGGGCGCGGCCGGCGCGGATTTCGTCGCCTTACCCTTGGCCTGTGCGGCTTTGCGGGCGGCAGCGGCCTTCTTTGCCGCCTCCGCCTTCGCTGCATCGGACACGGATGTCTTCTTTTCCATATATTACCTCCACGATTCAAACTAGTAATCGTTTATAGTATAACAATAACAAAAATCGTTTGCAACAACTCCACAAATGCCTCGCCGGAATCTCTGGTTCTTTCGGTGCGGGGCTGATATAATAAAGGCGCAAACTGCGCCGGCGGGCATTCCGGCGGCGCTTTTTTCAAACAGAGCGATATAGGAGCAAAATCATACGATGCTGAATTTTGAGTTTTACAGCCCGACGCGCCTGATCTTCGGTAAGGGTACGGCGGATCAGATCGGCGCCCACATCGCCCCGCTGGCGAAGAAGGTGCTTGTGCACTATGGCAGCGACCGCGTGGTGAAAAATGGCCTGCTCCGGCGTGTGACGGATTCCCTCACAGCCGCCGGCGTCGCATTCGTTTCCCTCGGCGGCGTGATTCCAAATCCCGATGTCGAGTTGGTGCGTGAGGGCATCGCGCTCTGCCGGCGCGAAGGGGTGGAGCTTGTACTCTGCGTCGGCGGCGGGTCGGTCATCGACTCCGGCAAGGGCATTGCGCTGGGGCTGAAGAACCCCGACCTGGATATCTGGGACATATACGAAAAAAACCTCGAGACCGCGGGCGCATATCCCGTGGCGTGCGTGCTCACGTTTCCCGCAGCAGGCAGCGAGGCGAGCAACAGCACGGTGCTGAGCAACTATCAAACGCAAAAGAAATGCGGCTACAATCGCGAGTGGAACCGCCCGCTGCTCTCCGTCATCGACCCGACGCTGTTTGAAACCATACCAAGGTTTCAGATCGCATCCGGCGTTGCGGATATGATGAGCCACATCTTCGAGCGGTATTTTTCCAATACGGAGCACACCGAACTCTCCGATGCGCTGAGCGAGGCGACGCTGCGCACGCTGCTCGCGTTCGGCGAAAAGGTGGTCGCAAACCCGGCAGACTACGACGCGTGGTGTCAGGTTGCGCTCTGTGGTACCATTGCGCACAACAACATGCTCGGCGTGGGGCGGGAGCAGGACTGGGCCTGCCACAAGCTCGACCACGAGCTGACCGCGCGTTTCGGCGTGACCCACGGCGCAGGGCTGGCGGTTCTGACCCCTGCGTGGATGCGTCATGTCTGGCGCGTGAATCCCGCTCGATTTTATGCGTTTGCCGTGCGCGTCATGGGGGAGGAGGACCAGCCGATGGCCGTCGCCGCCACCATCGAAAGCGGCATCTCTGCGCTCGAGACGTTTTATTCGCGCATGGGGCTGCCGAGCCGGCTGATCAAGCTCGGCGTCGACCCGGCGCAGATTGCGGATATGGCGCGCACGGTCACCCATGGGCCGGATGGGGAAGAACGCCCCGTCGGCGGGTTGACGAAAATCTTCGAAGCGGATGCCAGAGCGATCTACGAACGCGCGATCTAGCGTGCGGGAGAGCGCTGCGGCGCGACAGACCGAACCCGGATGCGAATAAAGAAATCATCGAGGCCGTCCCGGAGCGGACGAAGCCTCGATGATTCCAACTCAAAAACCCGATCGCTTTTGCTTACATCTCCATATTCGCCGTTGTGCGGGGGAACGGCAGCACGTCGCGGATGTTTTGCATGCCCGTGAGGTACATGATGATCCGCTCGAAGCCGAGGCCGAAGCCTGCGTGCTTCACGCCGCCGTACTTGCGCAGCTCGAGGTACCACGCGTACTGGCCCATCTCCATCCCGAGCTCTGCGATGCGCTTTTCGAGCATATCCAGCCGTTCCTCGCGCTGGCTGCCGCCGATGATCTCGCCCACGCCAGGCACGAGCAAATCTGCCGCGGCGACGGTCTTCCCGTCGTCGTTGAGGCGCATGTAGAACGCCTTGAAATCTTTGGGATAGTCCGTTACAAACACCGGGCACCGGAAGATCTGCTCGGTGAGGTACCGCTCGTGCTCGGTCTGCAGCTCCAGCCCCCAGCCAACGGGATACTTAAACTCCGCGCCGCTTTCCAGCAGCAGCTCGACCGCCTTGGTGTAGCTCAGGCGCACAAAGTCGTTGCCAAGCACGACGTCCAGCCGCTCCAGAAGCCCCGGATCGATGAACTTGTTGAAAAACGCCATCTCCGCCGGGCAGCGCTCCAGCGTGGTCTTGATGATGTACTTGATCATCGCCTCGGCGACGTCCATATCTCCCGAAAGATCGCAAAACGCCATCTCCGGTTCGATCATCCAAAACTCCGCTGCGTGCCGCGCCGTGAAGCTGTACTCCGCGCGGAAGGTCGGCCCGAAGGTGTAGATATCCCGAAACGCGAGCGCAAACGCCTCGCCGTAAAGCTGGCCGGAGACGGTCAGGTTCGCGGGCTTGCCGAAGAAGTCTCCGGAGAAGTCGACGCTGCCGGACGCGTCCTTGGGCATATCTGCAAGCGGGAGGGTGGTCACCTGGAACATCTCGCCCGCACCCTCGCAGTCCGACCCCGTGATCAGCGGGGTGTGCACATAGACAAAGCCGTTTTGCTGAAAGAACTCATGGATCGCCATCGCGACCACCGAGCGCACGCGAAACGTCGCCTGAAAGGTGTTTGTACGCGGGCGCAGGTGCTGGATGGTGCGCAGGTACTCCAGCGTATGCCGCTTCTTCTGCAGCGGGTAGTCGGAAGGGCATTCGCCCTCGAACGCGATCCCGCTTGCGCGGATTTCAAACGGCTGCGGTGCGTCCGGCGTCATCATCAGTTCACCCGAGACCGCGATTGCGCAGCCGGTGGAAAGTCCCTTGCCCAAATTTCGGTCGTCGCGCTCATAGACGACCTGAACCGGGGTAAAGCATGTGCCGTCGGTGAGTTCGACAAAGCCGAGGGTCTTGCCCTCGCGCACGGTTCGCACCCAGCCGCAGACCTCGATCGCGCCGGCGTACGATTCCGGCGACTTTTGAATTTGGGATAGTTTGAGCGCCATATAAAAACACCTCTCCATACTCGAAATTTGGGGATTGGGGTTAAGGGATAGTATACCACACTTTGCAGCCTAGAAAAGCCCTTTTCTTCGCTGTCCGGTTGTTTGCGGCGTGTTTGGCCGCCGGATTCCGACCCATTTTGATGTAATTTTGGTCAAAATGCAAACGATCTTGAACTCTGCCCCCGCCCGCCGCCGGATATGATATACTCATAACAGTATCTTTGGAGGGGAACCGCTATGTATTACGGCTATGGATCGGGCGACGGCATCTATATCCTGCTGCTGCTCGTGGTCATGGGCATCAGCCTCTTTGCCCAGAGCAAGGTGCAGCGCACGTTTAACCAATTTGCGCAGACGCCGATCGCTTCTGGCCTGCGCGCGGAGCAGATCGCCCAGCAGCTGCTCGATCGCGCCAACAGCCCCGTGCAGATCACTGCCGTGCAGGGCTCGCTGACCGACCACTTCGACCCGAAGAACGGCGTGGTGGGCTTGAGTCAGCAGGTCTATGGGCAGAGCAGTGTCGCCGCGGTAGCGGTTGCTGCGCACGAGATCGGCCACGTGCTGCAGTATCAGGAGGGCTACGCGCCGATCCGCCTGCGAAACGCGATTCTGCCCGTGGCGTCCATCGGCTCCTATGCGGCGCCCTGGATCGTGATCCTCGGGCTGATGATGGGCAGCTTCAACCTCGCCATGGCCGGCGTGGTGCTCTTCGGCGCTATGCTGGTGTTTCAGGTGGTCACGCTGCCGGTGGAGTTCAACGCATCCTCCCGCGCGCTGCGCATGCTTGAGGAGGGCAACTATATCACCTATGAAGAGAGCGACGGCGCGAAGAAGGTGCTCAACGCCGCCGCGATGACCTACGTCTGGGCGGCGGTGGCGTCGCTGGTGAGCTTTCTGCGCCTGCTGGCGATGGCGAACCGCTCGCGCAGGAACTAGCGGCGGTTTACATCTGCCGCGGCCGAGCAAACGGATCGTAATTCAGCGAAGGTTTTTTGCCTTCGCTCTTTTTATACAGCTTTGGGGTGTTGAAGTTCGGCAGTTTTTACTATAGAATAGAGCGTAATGTGCATAAGGAGGAACCAGTATGCGTGATGAACGGCTCGATCGCTTAGCCGATCTGCTCCTGAACTATTCCCTCAAGCTCCAAAAAGGCGAGCTTTTTGAGATCAATGGCGGCATTCCGGCGAAGCCCCTCATCAAATCCTTGCTCAAGCGTGCGCACGCTATCGGTGCCGTGCCGTTTGTGAAGCTTTCGGACGACGAGCTCAGCCGCCTGTTCTTCGGCTTTATCGACCCAAAGGATCCGGAGGCTGCCCGCCCTGCCGTCGAGGCGCAGCTGGAATGGGAAACGAAATACTGGGATCATCTCGTTGCGCATGTGGATATCGGCGTGGACGAAAACGATGCGGAGCTCTCCGCTGTGAACACCACCGCCATGACCTTCTATCGCAACATCCGCCGCCCGCTGCGCGACAAGATCATCGACGAGCGCCGCTGGGTCTATCTCCACTGGCCCACCAAGGCGGATGCGCAGAAGGCCGGCATGTGCTACGACGACTTCTACGAGTTCTTTCTCTCCGCCGCGCTGGTGGATTACGAGCAGATGGGCCGCGACATGGAGCCGCTGGTCGAGCTGATGCAGAAGACCGACATGGTGCACATCAAAGGCCCCGGCACCGACCTGACTTTCTCCATCAAAGGCATTCCCGTCGTTCCCTGCAACGGTGAGCTGAATATTCCGGACGGCGAGGTCTACACCGCGCCCGTGCGGGACAGCGCCAACGGTGTGGTGCAGTACAACACCCCCGCCATGCGCTACGGCAAGCGCTTTGACAATCCGCGCCTCGTCTTTCAAAACGGGCGCATTGAGGAAGCTTCCTGCGATGGCGACGCCGCGGGCTTCAATGAGATGCTCGATGCCGACGAGGGCGCGCGCTATCTTGGTGAGTTTGCCATCGGCGTGAACAACGCGGTTACGAAGTCCATCGGCAACACGCTGTACGACGAGAAGATCGGCGGTTCGTTCCATCTCACGCCCGGCTGCGCCTATGCCGACGCGTTCAATGGCAACAAATCGCAGCTGCACCTGGACATCGTCTGCATCCAGACGGCGGCGTTCGGCGGCGGCGAGATCTGGTTTGACGGCAAGCTCATCCGCAAGGACGGCGTATTCACCGTGGACGCGCTCAAGGGCCTGAACCCGTAAGCTGGCGCGGGCGGCCGCGGCCCGGATCTGCTCCGGGCGGCTTTGCGGCACAAAAAAAGGACAAAACACTATGAAACAAACCGTACGAAGCTGGATACTCGACGTCGTCGCGTTCGTTTTCGGCAGCGCGCTCGTCGCGGCGGGGCTGGTGATCTTCACCATCCCGAACGATATCGCGCCCGGCGGCGTCTCCGGCCTTGCAACCGCGCTGGCGTTTCTCCTGCCCGTGTCGGTCGGCGCATGGACGCTGCTGCTCAACATCCCGCTGATCATCCTCGCGTGGTGGAAGCTCGGGTTTCGCCCGTTGACGAAGACCATCGTCACCACGCTGCTGCTCTCGGGCTTCATCGAGCTGTTTTCGCGGATTCTGCTGCCGTATGGCAACAACATCCTGCTGGCGTCCGTACTCGGCGGGGTACTCTGCGGCATCGGTATGGGCGTCATCTTCGTGCGAGGGGCGACCACGGGCGGAACGGATCTGATCAGTCTGCTGCTCAACCGCGTGTTTCCGAATTTCTCCGTCGGCTCGCTGCTGCTCGTTGTGGACGCGACGGTGGTCGTGTTTGCCGTGTTTGTGTTTCGCAACATCGAGGTTGCGCTCTACTCCATCGTGACCATCTTCGTCACCACGCGCACGATCGACGCCATCATGCAGGGCGTCGACCACGCCAAAGTGATCTATATCGTCACCGAGCGGGGCGAGGACATCCTCTCTCTGCTCGCCGGAGAACTCGGCCGCGGGGTGACCGTGCTGCAAGGGCGCGGCGGCTACACGCGGCGGGATAAGAACGTGCTGATGCTCGTCGTGCGGCGTAACTCCTTTTCGCAGACGCTCAAGTCGATCAAGCAGATCGACAAGCAGGCGTTCATCTTCGTCACCGACGCGACGGAGGTGCACGGCGAAGGATTTAAGCCGATGGAATAGGGGCGGGGCGGCCGGCCTGCATTCGATGCTTGGGTAAGACAAAAGGCACCCGTTCCTCGCGGTTCGGGGCCTTTTTTGTTGCTGTGCCTATTCCTCGGTCTGCTGTTTTGCCAGCTCCGCCTGCCCGGCTTTGTTGGTAAACATGTGGTTTCGATAGACCACGAAGCGGTAGAAGGAAAACTCGGTGATGAGATTGATCGCCATGGTGCCCAGAAGCACGATGTACTCGTTCCACCCGGCCCGCGTGAGGGCCTCGCCCCACCAGGTGGAGAGCGGCGTAAACACGAGGTAGTAGGCGATGACCTGCGCCATGGCCAGCGGCACGTTCTTGGCGGACTTGAAGGTGAACTTGCGGTTGACCGTGAAGTTGAACACCACCGAAAGCGTCAGCGCGATGAGATAGCTCGGCCAGTAATCCCAGCGGATCGTCTCGTTGAGCAGCGCGAACGACCCGGCCTGGATCAGCCCCGCCGAACAGGAAAAGAGAAGAAATTTCAGGCCTTGAAAAACGTTTTGCCTTTTCGAGAGCTTTACCTGCGCCTGTGCGCCGTCATTTGGGTCTGCCGTAGTTTTACCCTCCCTGCTTTAGATTTCGTAATCGTCCCCGTCCGCGCACATGCCGCCGATATCGCAGAGCTCGTTTGCGTCGTCCGCCTGCGTCGCTAGCCGGTTTCGTAGCGCGGGATCGACCGGTACGGAGAAGAATGAGATTGCGTTCTTGCCGGTGCGCTTGACATGATAGAGCGCTTCGTCCGCCGCCTGATAGAGCTTTTCAAACGTCTCGCCGTCGCGATTGTAAATCGCGATGCCGACGCTGATGTACACCGCGACGCCGATCTTGCGGCTCAGGCCCGCCATCTCTTCGCGCAGCGCCTCCGCCTTATCCAGCGCGATGGCGTCCTCGCCGGTGTTTTTGATGAACACCATGAACTCGTCTCCGCCGATGCGGGTGAGGTAGTCTCCCGAGCGGAACAGCCGCTGCATGCCGCCGGCAAACGAGATGAGCAGCCGGTCTCCCTTTGCGTGGCCGAGCGTGTCGTTGACGGCCTTGAAATTGTCGAAGTCCAGCATCAGCAGCGCGTGGCTGCCGCCGAATCCTTCGCCGGAGAGAAACCCCTTCACATTGCGCTCGAACGCCGCGCGGTTGAGCAGCCCCGTCAGCGGCTCGCTGTCCGCCTGGCGGATCAGGTGCTGCAGGGACTGCTTCTGGCGGTGGATGTCGGCGATCTTGCCGACGAGCTGTACCGCCTGCATGCTCTTGTCAAATACGGAGAACACCTCTACGCGCTTCCAGCGGAAGGCGCCGCGCGCGTTGACCATGCGCAGCTCCGCGCTCGCCTTCGGCTCGCCCGCGCGCAGCTTTTCGATCAGATTCATAAACTGCTTCCGATCCGGTTCGAAGAACATATTGGTGCATTGGTCGAGGTTATGCACCGTGCATATCGGAGGCGGAAAGCCAAACATCGCCTCGAAGCTGTCGTTAAACGAGATTTCGCCTGTCTCCAGAATGATATGGAAGAACACCTCGTTGGAAAGCTGCGTGATCAGCTGATAGCGCTGCGCGCTCTGGCGCAGCAGATCCTTATCCGCCTCCAGCGTCTGAACAGTCTTGCGCTCGTGCTCGTACGCGCGCGCCGCCATCGCGACGCCGACAAGCAGTATGACGCTGATCATAACCACCTGGTAGAGGCTGACCTTCCGCACGGTCGTGTCCGCCAGATCCGCCGAAACGATGGAGACCGTGTACCAGTCGCAGACGTCCATCGCCTCGCAGACGGCGTAATAATACGTTCCCTCGTAGCGGAAGCGGAACTGGATGACGCTGTTGCTGCCCAGCGCGTCCTGCAGCTGCAGCAGAGAGTATTCCTTTGTCAGCGTGCGGTCGCTGATGATGTCATAGATGCTGGTTCCGGGTTGGACGATGCTCTCCTTTTGCTCGGCAAAGAGGATGTTGCCCTCCGAGTCGCATACCAGCGATACCGCGCCGCCCTCGTAGGCGAGCGTCTGCAGCAGCGCGGCGAAATTTTTGTTTCCGACCGTTGCAAACAGCACGCCGCGCACGCCGCTTTTTGTTGCTACGCGCACGGAGATGCGAACGTCCGCAAGGCCGTCGTCCTCGTTTTGCGAGGCGGCCATCACGATCGTCTCTCCACGTAAGCTGCGCGAAAACCAGTCCTCCGCGCCTACGTATTTCTCGGTTTGATCGCTGTAGAGCAGCTCGCCCGCCGGGTTGGCATAGCCTGTCTCGACATCCGCCGCGCTGTCGCGCAGCTCCGTGCGCAGGGACTCCACCAGTGTGTTTGGGCCGGTGTCGCCGTCGTAGTCGGCGATAAGCGTCACGCGCGTGGTCAGCTGCCCGACATACTGCTCGAGCGAGATGCACTGTTGGCGCGTCGCATCCTGCAGCATCTGGTAGGTGTCCTTGCGGATCTCGCGCAGCACCCCGCGCTGTGCAAAGAAAAACACGAGCAGCATCAAGGCCGCCGCCGCAAGCGGAAAGCCGAAATAACGCAGGAGCTTCTTCAGGAAAACACGCTTGGATTCACCCGTCTGCACGGTATCCCGCCCTTCTGTCGGTCGCTTGCAAGACGCGGCCCGATCCGCCGCCTGTTACACGCTTTCTTGAGGGCATTATATCGGGTAATGCGCTGTTTGTCACTCGATTCGTCGAATTCTTCCGTTTCTTTTGGTATGGAGCGCTCCTCCGGCGGAAAAAGGCCGCATTTTGCCTATAAAAAGCCGCCGGCACGCAGCTGCTGCGCCGGCGTAGCCATGTCTTGGTTCGGCCGAAAAGCAGGCTACTTGTCACACTGCAGATAGCCGCCGTTTTTGTAGAATGCGTCGATGGCGGTGACGCAGGAAGCCTTCTCCTCGAGCTGGAGGTTGAAGCGGCTCTTTTGCGCATACTCGCCGTCCCCGCGGTCGAAGCCTACGCGCAGATGTGCCTGCAGACTTTCGTAATAGTACGGCAGCTCGAAGATGCTGCCGTAGAGCACTACGCGCGCGGGGTCAAGGGTATACACCACGGCCTTGATCGCGCTGGAGAGCTTGCTCGCCGCGTTTTGCACGACGGCGTCCACCGCAAGGTCGCCCATCGCCGCCGCATCCATGATCAGCGGCAGAGTGACGCGGTTTTGATGCCCGCCTGTGAGCGCATAGAGGCGCGGCGTGCCTTCGGCGGAGTAGATGCTGCCGACGTCCTCGCAGATGGCCATCGGCGAGGCGACGGTCTCGAGGCAGCCCGTTTTGCCGCAGTGGCAGCGCTTGCCGCCCTTTTCCACGATGGGCATGTGGCCGAACTCCGAACACATGCCGCTGTTTCCGTTGAGGATGCGGTGATCCGCCGAGATCGCCCCGCCGATGCCTTTTTCACAGCGAATGAAAAAGAGGCTTGAGGCCTGTTCGCCGGAGAAGAACATATGCGCGCGGAACATGCTGCGCACGTTGTTGTCCATCGCGGTGCAGAAGCCCGTCTTTCCCGCGATGGCCTCCGCCAGCGGCAGATCCGTTCCCGCCAGCGCGCCGAAGGAGTTGATGCTGCGGCTGCGGTTTTCATCCACCGTTCCGCGCACGCCGACGCCGAGGCCGACGATGGACTCCCGCGCAATCCCGTGCGCGTCGATCAGCGCCGGCAGGCGCGCGCCGACGATCTCCAGCGCTTCCTGTAGCGGCAGCTCCGCCCGGCAGGGGACCGCCTCGGAAAAGAGCAGCGCGCCGTCGAGCGAGGTTGCGGAGAGCAGCACCTCCTGCAGGTTGATGGAGACGCCCAGCGCGGCGAACCGCTTGAAGTTGATGTTGACCATGATCTCCTTGCGCCCGGCGGTGCCGCTCGACTCCAGCGTCGCCCCCTCGGAGAGCAGCCCTTCGCCGATCATCTCGGAGACGATCATCGTGATCGCCGCGGGCGTGAGCGACATCTCCTCCGCGATCCGCTTGCGGCTCAGGCCCCCGTGCTCGTGCAGCAGCCGCAGAATCACGCTGCGGTTGTAGCGCTTGACCGTGCTCATGTTGTCGCCACGGTGATTCATCCCTCTGCCCTCCGGATCGTTTTTTGAGCCGCTGCGCTCTGCGAAATACATCTGCGACAAGTTTATCAAACAATTGTGAAAAAATCAATTGATTTAGTCTATTAATCAATGTTATACTGTGCATGCCGCAGGTGGACGGCCTGCCCCAACCATCATATCCGTATGTACTGGAGGGTCGCAACATGGAAAGTCAGGAACTTATCGCCCAGCTTGTCTCAAAAGCGCGCACCGCGCAAGCCAAGATCGCCGATTACACGCAGGAGCAGATCGACCGCGTCTGTACGGCCATCGCCTGGGAAGTCTACAACGACGAAAACATCCAAAAGCTTGCCGAGCTTGCCGTCTCTGAAACCGGCATGGGTTCGGTGGCCGACAAGATCACCAAGCACAAAAACAAGGTGCTCGGCGTCATCGACGACGTGCAGCGCGTCAAGAGCGTCGGCCTCATCGAAGAGGACGCAGCCCGCGGCATCAAGAAATACGCGAAGCCCGTCGGCGTCATCGGCGCGCTGACGCCGATTACGAATCCTACGGCGACGCCGTCGAGCAACGCCGTCTCCATATTAAAAGGGCGCAACGCAGTCATTTTCGCGCCGCATCCGCACGCCAAGGCCAGCACCAAGCTGGCGGTGGACTTCATGCGCGCGGGGCTGAAGAAAGTGGGCGCGCCGGAGGATTTGATCCAGGTGATCGAGGAGCCGAGCATCGAATGCACAGGCGAGTTGATGCGCCAGATCGACCTCGTCGTCGCCACGGGCGGAGGACCGATGGTCAAGGCCGCCTACTCCAGCGGCAGGCCGGCCTTCGGCGTAGGGCCCGGCAACGCCTGCCAGATCATCGCGGAGGATGCGGATATCGCCGACGCGGCAAAAAAGATCAAGACCAGCAAGACGTTTGACAACGCCACCAGCTGTTCTTCCGAGAACTCCATCGTCATCCAGCAGGGCGTTTACGAAGCAATGCTCGCCGCGCTGACCGCAGAGGGCGGCTACCTCGTCTCCGGCGCAGAGCGGCAGAAGCTCAAAGATACGATGTGGCGGCTCAACAAGAAAGGCGCGCTCGTCATCAACGGCGAGATCGTCGCCAGGAGTGCGCGCAAGATCGCGGAGCTTGCCGGCATATCCGTGCCGGAAAGCACCGTGATGCTGCTGGTCGAGGGCGAGATGCCGCTCGAAGAGGACCTCTTTGCAGAGGAGAAGCTTTCCCCTGTGCTGACCCTGTGGAAATACGCCGCATTTGCCGAGGGCGTGGAGATCCTCAGGCGCCTGACCGACAACTCGGGTCGCGGACACAGCTGCGGCATCCATACCTTCAACCGCGACTATATCGATTATCTGGGCGAGCATATGCAGACCAGCCGCGTGATCGTCCGCCAGCCGCAGGCCGCGGCGAACGGCGGCGCGTTCTTCAACGGCATGCCCTCCACGGTCACGCTCGGCTGTGGCACATGGGGCAATAACATCACCACGGAGAACATCACCTACAAGCACTTCATCAACGTCACCTGGGTCTCCGAGCCGATCACCCCGCACCGCCCGACGGACGAGGCGGTCTTCGGCGCGTATCTGCAGAGCCTCCGCTGAGATAAAAGGAAGAAGAATTATGAAGCTGTTTGAATACCAGGCCAAGGAGGTGTTCGCGGGCGCGGGCATTCCGGTGCCAAAATCGGTTCTGATCGCCGGCCCCGGCGAAGCGGCGGCTGCCGTGGAAACCGTCGGCCTGCCCTGCGTGCTCAAGTGCCAGGTGCTCTCCGGCGGGCGCGGAAAGGCTGGGCTGGTCAAGCTCGCGCGCACGGCGGAGGAGGCGCAGTCCCTGGCGCAGCGCTACTTTGCCGAGGTGCCCTCGCTCCACGCCGTGCTGGTGGAGGAGGCTGTCGATATCGGGCGCGAACTGTATCTTGCGCTCACGATGGACGCGCCCGGTGGGCGCGCCGTGCTCATGGGCTGCGCCGAGGGCGGCGTGGACATCGAGCGCGTCGCTGCCGATATGCCGGAGAAGATCGTGCGTGAGTTTATCGATCTCGACCGGGGCCTGCAGCCGTTTCAGATCAACGACTTCACCTACCGGCTCGGGCTTCGGGGCGACGCGCTCAAGCAGACCGGCAGGATCTGCGCCGCGCTCTACAGGGCGTTTCGCAGCATGGACGCGGAGCTCATCGAAATCAACCCGCTGTTTCTGACAAAGGACGGCGCGACAATCGCCGGCGACGGCAAGCTGAGCATAGACGACAACTCCATGTTCCGCCACGCCGCATATGAAAAGGGCCGTGCTTACTATGGTAGCGATATGGAGTACGAGGCCGCGAAGGAGGGCATCCCTTACATCGAGTTCGACGGGGATATCAGCCTGATGTGCGCGGGCGCCGGGCTTGCAAACACCGTCTATGACCTCGTGAACTACGAGGGCGGCACCGTTGCAAACTATCTCGAGTTCGGCGGGCCGAATTATATGAAGGCGGGCACCGCTATGCGTCTCTGCCTTGCAAACAAACCGAAGGTGATCCTCATCGTCACCTTCGGCACCATCGCGCGGGCGGACGTGATGGCCGAGGGCATCATCAAGGCTGTGCAGGAGCTCAAGCCGGATTGTCCCATCGTCGCGTGCCTGCGCGGCACGGGAGAGGAACGCGTGGACGAGATCTTCGCGCCCATCGGCCTCAAGCGGCTTTCGGACACGGAAGAAGCGGTGAAAAAAGCCGTCGCCATCGCGAGCGGGAGGGAACGGGCATGAGCATACTGATCGATCGAAACACCCGCGTGCTCGTACAGGGCATCACCGGCAAGGAGGGCGCCTTCTGGACACAGCACATGGTCGATATGGGCACCCGCGTGGTTGCGGGCGTCACCCCGGGTAAGGAGGGGCAGCTCTGCTGCGGCGCGCCGGTCTACCATAGCGTTCGAAACGCGGTAAAGGAACATAAGGCCGATGCGGCGATGGTGTTCGTGCCGCCAAAGTTCGTGCTGGATGCGGTGCTGGAGTCGCTCGACAGCGGCATCCGCCTGATCGTCACCCTAGCAGACGGCATCCCGCTGCACGAGCAGGCGAAGATCCGCGCGGCGGCTCTGGCAAACAACGCAGTCGTCATCGGCGGCAACACCAGCGGCATCATCGCGCCCGGCAAAGCCATGATGGGCAGCATTCCGTACTGGATTTCGCGCGTCTATCAGCCCGGGCGTATCGGCGTGATGACCCGCAGCGGCTCGCTGACCAACGAGGTCACGGCGATGGTCGTTGCGGCGGGCTTTGGCGTCTCCTCGCTCATCGGCGTGGGCGGCGACCCGGTGCCCGGCGCGCGTTTTGCGGAGTTTTTACCCGCGTTTGAGGCGGATGCGGAGACCGACGCGGTCGTGATCATCGGCGAACTGGGCGGTACGATGGAGGAGGAGGTCGCCGAGGCGGTCTCGCGCGGCGCGTTCACCAAACCGCTCGTTGCGTTCCTCTCCGGCCGCACCGCGCCCGCCGGTACGCGCATGGGCCACGCCGGCGCGATCATCACCGGAGGAAGAGGCTCGGTCGCGGACAAAACACGTCTGCTCGAGTCGGCCGGCGCGCGCGTCGCCATGCGCCCGCGCGAGGTGGGCACCCTGCTTGCCCAAGCGCTCGGCAAAAGGGAGTAGCGCGCTATGAAATCGACCAAGCCGGCTTCCCCGGTCGCCGCCAGACTCGTTTGGCTGCTGCTTGCCGCGCTGCTGCTTGCTGCGGTGATCCTCGTTCCCCTGCCGCAGAGCGTGCTCGAGCTCGACGGCGCGGAGCTCACGCAGCAGGGGCGCGTGGTGCTCGGCGTGCTATTCTTCTGCCTGCTGCTGTGGATCGCGGAACCGATTCCCTTCCACATCGCCGGGTTGATCGGCATGATCCTGCTCGCCGCGCTCAAGGCGGATACGTTCGTCAACGTGGTCAAACTCGGCTTCGGCAACGATACGGTGCTCTTCTTCATCGGCGTGCTCGCGCTCTCCGCGGCCATCACCAAGAGCGGGCTCGGGCGGCGCATATCGATGATGATCCTGCGGCTGACCGGCAACAAGACGAGCCATATCATACTCGGTTTTCTCATAGCGGGCGCGCTCATCGGCATGTGGATCACCACGCTCGCCGCGGCGGCCATGCTGATGCCGCTTGCGCGCTCCATCGCGGAGGAAGAGCAGCTCGAGCCCGGCAAGAGCCGCTTTGGCAAAGCGCTGTTCATCGCGGTGGCATGGGGTGCGCTCATCGGCGGCGCGGGCTCGCCCGCGGGCGGCGGGGCAAACAGCCTCGCCATTGGCTTTGTGCGAGACATGCTCAACACCGAGATCACCTTTGCAGGCTGGATGCTCTACGGCGTGCCCTGCATGCTGCTGCTCATCCTGCCCGCGTGGTGGATCCTGCTGGCGTTTTTCAAACCGGAGATGCCGTGCATACGGCGCAGCAGCGAGGACCTCAGGCGCGAATATGCCGCGCTGCCGAAGATGACGCACAACGAGCGCGCCACGATGGCGATCTTTCTGCTCACGGTCGCGCTCTGGCTCGTCAGCAAACCGCTTGGAGACTGGCTCGGCTTCAAGATCCCGACCTCGCTGCCGGCGATCCTCGGCGCGTGCCTCTTCTTCTTCCCCGGCGTGACGGATATCCGCTGGAAGGACGTGGAGAGCGATATCTCCTGGAGCGGCATCCTGCTCATCGCCAGCGGTATATCGCTGGGCATGCTCGTCTACGAAAGCGGCGCGGCGCAGTGGCTTGCGATGCTGCTGCTGGGCAACATCGGCACGCTGCCTGTTTTGGTGCAGATCATCAGCGTGATACTGATCGTCTCCATCCTCAAGCTGGGGCTTTCCAGCAACACCGTCACCGCTACGGTCGTCATCCCCATCATGATTGCGGTGGCGGGCCAGCTCGGCCTCTCTCCGCTCGGCATCGTCATGCCGGCGGCGATGACGCTGAACATCGCGTTCATTCTCGTCACCAGCACGCCCACGAGCGTGATCCCCTACTCCGCGGGATATTTTTCGATTGCGGATATGGCAAAGAGCGGCGTCGTGATGACGCTGGCAGCGGCGCCCATCATGACCGGGGCGATCTACCTGGTCGGCAGACTCGCAGGCATCTATTGACGGAGGGAACAAGGCATGCTCAAACTCGACCGAACCGAAGCCGGCTTTTCGCTTTTTTACGACGGAAGGCTGATCCTGCGCCACACGCTGGCGGAGCCGATGCTCTATCTCGGCGTGGGCAGCGAGACGATCGATATGCACCACGGCAATTTTCATATCTCGGACGAGATCGCCGAGCGCATCCCGTTTTCGGCGTTTACCGCCGTGCAGGATGAGGGCGGCATTGTCATCCGCCTCTACAAGGACTATCATGCCGCGGCGTTTACGCTCACCCTGCGTGAACAGGGCGGCCGGCTGGACGTCTCCGGCTGCTGCGACAGCCCGCGTTACAACCGGCTGTGGCTCAAGGTGTTCGCCGAGGCGGACGAGCACGTCTATGGCCTGGGCGAGCAGTTCTCGAGCCTCGACCTGCGTGGCAGGAACTACCCGATCTTCACCATGGAGCAGGGCGTCGGCCGAAACAAAAAAACGCTCACAACGTTTCTTGCCGACCAGCTCGACGGCGGCGGCGGGGACTACTGGACGACGTATTACCCCGAGGCGACGTTTGTCTCCTCGCGGCTGTATTATCTGCACCTGCACGGCTACGACTATGCGGAGGTGGACTTCTCCCACGCGGGATTCCACGGACTCCACCTTTGGCAGAGCGCATTTTCACTCACCATAGGCGCAAAGGAGAGCTATCCGGCGCTGCTGGGCGACCTCACCGCGCTGGTCGGCCGCCAGCCGCCGCTGCCGGAATACATGTTCAACGGCATACTGCTGGGCATGCAGGGCGGCTCCGAAGCCTGCCGCAGCAAGCTAGAGCGCATGCTTGCCGCGGACACAGCCGTCTCAGCGGTCTGGACGCAGGATTGGGTCGGCAAGCGCGTCACGAGCTTCGGCAAGCGCCTGCAGTGGGACTGGCGCTGGAACAGCGAGACGTACCCTTCTCTGCGGGAGGACATCGCGGCAAACGACGCGCGCAAAATCGCCTGGATGGGCTACATCAACCCCTACCTCGTCGAGGGCGGCGTGCTCTTCGCTGAAGCGAAGGCGCGTGGTTTCTTCGTCAAAAAGCAGGATGGAACGGACTACCTGATCGACTTTGGCGAGTTCGACAGCGGCTTTGTAGACCTGACGAACCCCGCCGCCTGCACCTGGTACAAGAGCGTGATCCGGGAGAACATGATCGCGCTGGGTCTGCGCGGCTGGATGGTGGATTTCGGCGAATACCTGCCGACCAACTGCGTGCTCTTTTCCGGACAGAGCGCGATCTCGGCGCACAACGAATGGCCCACGCTCTGGGCAAAGCTCAACTACGAGGCGCTGCTGGAGAGCGGCATGCTCGGCAAGATCGGTTTCTATACCCGCTCCGGCGCGACCGGCACGCAGAGATACTCTCCGCTGATGTTCTCCGGTGACCAGTTTGTCGATTTTTCGCCGGATGACGGGCTGCCGAGCGTGATCAACGCCGCGCTCTCGCTAGGCATGACCGGGTTTGGCATGCTCACCTTCGATATCGGCGGCTATACCGCGCTGTTTGGCAAATACCGCACAAAGGAGCTGCTGCTGCGCGGCTGCGAGTTCGCGGCGTTTACGCCCGTAATGCGCACGCACGAAGGCAACCGGCCGGACGAAAACACGCAGTTTGACGCGGATGACGAAACCATAGCCTTCTTTTCGCGCTTTTCCCGCATCCACCGGGCGCTCTCGCTCTACCTCGTCTCCCTCGGCGCGGAGAACTGCGAAACGGGTCTGCCTGCCATGCGGACGCTGTTTTTGCATTATCCCGACGACGCGCGGGCGTATACCGAGCCGTATGAATACCTCTTGGGGCGCGATATCCTCGTGGCGCCCGTCGTGGAGGAGGCGGCGCAGACGCGCATGCTCTACCTGCCGCAGGACGACTGGGTGCATCTCTGGTCGGGTGCGTCATACAGGGGCGGCGCGGTCACGATCGCCGCGCCCATCGGCGAGCCGCCGGTGTTTTACCGCGCTGACAGCGAAATTGCGCGGGTGATGGAGCGGCTGCGCGAGATCCGCTGAGCCTGCGACCCAATCGATCATCAAAGAGGGCTTCCGATTTGGTTCGGAGGCCCTCTTTATGCGTCAAAAACGGCTTGGGATTGTAGAGACCGGCAGCTTTCATCAATGGAATCCGGCGTTGCCGGCGCAACGGCTTATCCCCCAAAGAAGGGTATTTTCGCGCGTTGGATTGCCGGCAGTCCAAAGGGCGGCGGGCAAAGCGCGGCTGCCGATAAACAGTCGTTTTCAGCGGGCTGCGGGCCGGCGAAATCGCGCCAAAGGGGCTTTTCATCGGTCGCTGCGACGGGATGGGATCGATCGTCGAGAGGGAAATACCCAATAATGCGCGTTTTTATACGCCTTGTGCGCGTAGCCGCGCAATGTTACGATGGGGCAAATCCGGTGCCTATCCCGCCGATGCCATTCGATCCCCCGACTCGTTCCTTTCTGGGCTGGCGACACCATGCGATGGGAGATTTCAATGAAAAAGACGTTACTATGTGTGCTGATCTGCCTCATGGGCTGTTTTGCTTTGTACGGCTGCGGAAAACCGGAAACACCGGAGCCATACGGGATCATGGAGCCGACAGAAGCGCTGTATGGGGGGCTGGACTTGCTCGAACCGCAATCTGCGAAGGCACAGTCAGACCGGACGGAGCAGGTGCGATACGACATCGTCGTTGACGACGGATTTGGCATGAAGGGCTTTGTCGCACAGTATTGCATGAGCTATCGCGCCGCGCTCAGCGCCGTTTCAAGCGTCGGCATCGGCGCCGAGTGCACCTATCTGCGCGCGAGCGAACTCCTCATAAACGGCACGTCTCTGCATGAATCCACCGAACCATTTTTTCAGGAGGCCGTTCAGGAACCGTTCTTTCAAGAAGAGAGCAACGATATCGCTTCCGTCATCACGGCCATGGCGAAGCGCTACCAGCGAAGTTCCGACCGGTTGATGATATTGATTTCGGATCTGATGATCCCGACCGAGGACGACTGCGTGAAAGCGGCCACGGCGCTGCGCAGCAAGGTGCTGCAGCCGGAAAACGCGACGCTCGGCATCATCGCCATCGTGGGAGAGTTTCGCGGCGCGATTGAGAACCTGCCCGTCAATCCTGCGACTGGCCGCACCCGAAAGCTCAGCGACTATATGGTGCAGGAGCGCGACGCAGACGGAAACTTCCGCCATCCGCTCTACCTGCTGTTCATGGGGGACGACCGGCAGGTACTCGGCGCGATGCAAAAAGCGCTCGCCTCACTGGAGAGCGGAGGGCTGCTCGATGAGAGCACGCCGCATTATGCGCTGTTTTTCTCCGAGTACGGGGTTTCGCGCCGGGATAAGGACGACATCTTCGCTTCGTTTTCCCTCGGATATCAGCAGTATGACGCGGCCGACTATCCCGCGCAATTTCTCGTGCGCGGCCTTGCGGATGAAGCGGGTGCCATCCGTTACCCTTCCGCAGAGGAGGTTCCCGAGTCATACCAGCGGTTGCTGGAGGCCGTTCCGATTGCCAAGATCTACGACCTTGAGCGCGGCAGCGGCGAACAGAACGTGAAGGTGCGCTGTACGGTCCCGTTTACGCTGACGGATTCCCTGGAGAAGGCCGAAGACATAGTCGACAAATACGGACTGGTAGTGCCGGCAGGGCAGATTTCGTTTTCACGGGAGGACTGCACCGTTACGACACAGATTCGCATGCTGACATATCGTGAGAACGCAGGCGCGCAGCCGGAGGCGGACTGGGTGGAGCCGTCTACCGCCCTGGTGCGCTGCGAAAGCGCGGTGATCGACGAAGCGGGGGAGACGATCGAGATCGTGCTCTCGGTCGATACGGCGCAGCTTGCCAAGGATGAACCGCTGCTTTGCACGATCAGCGTCCGCGTCGCTGTCACGCCGCGGCGCGAAACGCTCAACGCGCTCTATGATACCGATTGGGTGAATGCGCTTACGCTCAACCTCAAGACGTTTGACCGCGAGTTTGTTCGCGACGGACAAACGACGACCTCCGCGCGATATACCTATGCAACCACGGCCAGGACGCCGTTTCTTTCCAACCTGCTCATCGGGGGGATTGCCGACGGGCAGATCGCGCTGGTAGACGAAGCGATCCGGGATCAGACGGAGGCGTGCGTTCAGACGGTGATGTTCGGCATGGTCGTGCGCGACGTGCCGGGCAAATACCTCAGTTCAGCCACGTGGGAAGAGACGGAAGACTTTGGCGGCTGGGCTTTCAGCGTTGTGGAGGCAAAGCAGATTCAGACCGGAATTCAGTAAGGAAAAGCGAGGGAGGCTGTCTATGGATGCAACTTTCAGAAAACGAGTCGCACTGCGCGCAATTACGGCGTTTCTGGCTGCCGCAGTGTTGGCGCTGTTTCCGCCCGTCTGGTATCGCACCGCGCTGACAGGCGTGTTTTACCTGGACGACGCGGCGCAGCGGATTGGGCAGCAGTTTTCGGATGCGACGCGTTGGATTCACGCCGGCGGCATCGCGGCTGTTTGGTTGCTGAATCTGGTCTTTTTCATCGTGAATGAGAAAAAAGGGGATTTTGGGCCGCGACTGTCTGCACGCACCCGGATGCAGAATATCATAAATGCGTTTTTGATCGTGGTCTGCGCCGCTGCGATGTCCGGCTATCGATATGCGCTGTCTTCGGGAAACTGGATCGGAATCCTGCTGCCCAATGCAAACGACAGCGTTTTGAAGCTATGGCTGCCGTACTATGTCTTTGTTGTGTGCGGCGTGCTGCTCTGGCGCATCTGCATGGATGCGGTGCCGGCGACCAACTGCGTCGTGCGCTGGCCGCTGTCCAGATGGATCGATCACAAGATCAAGCGGGTCTATCCGACGCGCTAAAGGGAGGGGAAGGCATATGACGAAATTTGTTCTGGTGGCGATCGGCGGCTCCGGCATGCGCGTTGCCCAGTCTCTCGTGGCATTGGCTGCGAGCGGGTACCTGAGTGACCTGTGCCAGACGGAGTACAAGCTGGAGCTCCGCCTTGTGGATTTGGACATCGTAGCGGGCGGGGATCGGGTTGAGCTGGAGGAGATGATTCGCAGCGTCAACGAAGCGCTTCCCTATCTTTCTGTGATCGTGGATGAAAACGCCGAGCGCCCCTGCTGGAAGCCGAAGGGGATCGATGCGATGGAGAGACTGTCCACGCCGATCAACGACCGCAGCACGCTTGACGATCTGGTGGGAAACGATTACCTCACGGGGCCGGACGCGCTGGCGTTTCATGCGCTGTTTGGAGGGGACGACCGCGCGATGGAGCTGCGCCGGGGCTGCAAGGGCAGGCCGCGCATCGGCTCGCTGATCTGGGCGGAGCAGTTCGACCGGGAATGGAACGACCTGAGCGGGTTCTGGAGATCGATCTTTTCCGGCATCAGCACACAGGATGAGCTGCGCGTGATGTTTGTCGGCTCCGTATTCGGCGGGACGGGGGCGAGCGGAGCGCCGACGCTGGCGCGGCGGTTTGTGCGCGCCTGCCGCAACGAAAACAATACCGAGACGGCGCCGTTTGCAAGGCGCGTTGCGCTGACGCTCATGCTGCCCTACTTCGATATCGGGAGAGATACCGACGTGGACAGCGGATTGTTTGTCATCAACAGCAAGATGGCGCTGAAGTACTACGAGATGTCCGATGTGCTCTCCGAACTGGAATTTGCACAGTTTGTGGGCGACGACCGGCGGCAGATGGAAAAGAAAAAGGAGGACGGCACATGGGCCGGCGTGCGGCTGGACCGGGCCAGCGAGGACCACGAGGGGCAGGACGACCCGTCCATGCCGGCGGAGTTGATGGCGGCCATCGGTATCTGCCGGTATTTCGCCGGCGATCTGCCCGCATCGGCAGATGCGCAAAGCAAGGTCTATGTTCCGCTGAAATGGGTCAACTCCGATCCCACGCTGGATATTCCTCCCGAAGCGGCTTTTCCGCTGACCCGTTTCGAGTTTTTTCCGGCGTCGCACGGGCTGCCGGGTGAGATGCGGATCGCCTCGGTGCAGGATTACATCCTCCGGCTGGAGCGCTTTTGCCTGATGCTGGGCGTTTATTACCGCGTCAGCGGGCGGTGTCCGTGGAATTACCGGCCGGAGGTGCTCCGCACGGTGTGGGGCAGGCAGCGCAACCTGCACAAAACCTATGACAGTCGAACGGAGGGGGTAGGCGTGCCGCTGGCATTTACGAAGCAGATCTTCCGCTGGCTGGAGGAGCTGGATCACCACGGCATGAACGAACTGCTGAAGATAGAGGGTAACGTGCTGAGAAACACGCCGCTGATTTATCAGGCCATTCAGCGCGTAGCGCGCGAAGGTTCAACCGCGTGTGATATGCTGGGCATCCCCTGTGCGCGGATCACCTCGCAGATGAACTCGGCGCGCGTAGACCCCGAGCATGCAGTTGCGTATTTCGTCTCTTCTTTGGCGGAGTGCTGCGTGCGGCGCGCGTAACGGACACGAACACGGAGGCAAGGATATGTCGTTTTATCACTGGTTTTCGTCCCATCCGAACAATACTGCCCTCAGCGGCGATGTCTCGAAGCTGCATGACATCGGCCAGGAGCTTCGCATCTCGAGCGCGTGGCAGGAGGAGGGCCCGAAGCAGACGGATTTTCGCCGGATCAGCTCCGTGCCGGACATCTGGAGCCAGCACCGCCTGTTTGAGATGCTGCTGCTCAACACGGCGGTGGATCCGAGCTATTTGGAGTATGAGCAGATCGCCCGGCGCGAATGGCGCGCCATGCTCGCCATACTGGTGCTGGCGGAGTCCTACGGCGTGGAGATCCATTCGCAGACGATCCGCTTTGCGGATCCCGTTTACAGCGCCCATCTCCGCGCGGCGTACAACAGCCGCCCACAGGCCGCGGACTGGGAGAGCATGATTATCTACTACGTCGAGGCGGACAGAGTGCGCTATCCGATCGCGATGTCGTCTCCGGGCGTACATGTGGTTCCGACCAAGGATGCCTGGCGAAATCTTCGGTTCGTCTATCCGGATCGGATTCCCTGGCTGACGGATCGGCAGGTGCATGCTCCGGTTGAGGAGCGTGAAGGCCGTGCTTACCCGCTTATGCGCAAGCAGACGGAGGAGGAGACTCCCGTCATGCTGCCGGTGCATGCGCTTTTGCTATACAGCTGGCTCAAAAACTACCGCGCGAACGCGAATGCGGGTGCGCAGAATATGGACCTGATATTTGGTTACGAGAAAGCCCTTGCGGACGCATTCCGGCTGAACATGCAAAGCACGACGAATCTCCGCGCGTTTCTTTCGCAGGATGCGGAGCAGGTTGGATTGCAGATCAACGGAGTGTCCGTGCCGACGGGTCTGCGCCTGTTTCTTGACCGGGTGTTCTATGTGTTGATCGATCAGGCGTCGGAGCAGCCGAATCTTTTGGACACCAATCGGTTCGCCGGGGGCATTGCGCCAAGATGCCTGGTCAGCCATGATCTGGGGAAGGGAAAGACGGCGCACTTCTTCGTAGCCCTACCGGTGACGGAGACTTTTTGGCGCCTTTGGGAGGATAATCTTGCGCTTGAGCCGGACTACAGCATTTGCCCCACATATTCGAAAAACGGGGTTGAGATCAACGGCATCACCGTAACGGTCACGCTGGGCGATCTCGATCTTACGCAAACGTACCTGGCGGCGCAGATCGACAGCCAGCTCTTTCGAAACCTCTGCACCGCCGCGATCTGGCCGCGGCAGAGGATTGCGGGCTGGGGAGAGTACTATTTCTTCTGTGACGAAATCAACGGCTATCGGCTGGAGCCGTCGGAGCCAAGCGCCGCAACCCCGGCAAAGCAGTACACGAAAGAGGATGGGGCGGACGGGACCTTGCTGTATAGCCGGCTTTCCAGCGCGCCTGAGCGATGCGCCCTGCGCAAGGATGATCAGCTGATCGGGTATCTGCAGATCCGTCCGCGGCCTGAAATCCCGGCGGGCAGGCCCGAGCGAGTATTTCACGCGGCAATTGACTTCGGAACGTCCGCCACCACGCTCTACGCCAGCATCGATGGCGATGCCGCTTTTCGGATCGACGGCGTGCACCTGTGGAGCTTGCCGCTGATGAACGCGGCGGACAGCGAGGGGCGCGATACATCGCGTCTGGAGAAGTATTTCTTTCCCCCGCTGCATCTGCCGAAGGACCAAGCGGGTTTCGTAAGGCGCCGAACCCTGCACGCGCAGGATTCCTTCCGGCAGCTGGAGGAGGATCCGCAGTGCGCGGCACGGTACCCTTCCTGCATGCCGATGCAGACTATTCTGGCGGATGCCGGCGCCGGGGATCAGCCGCGGCGCGTGTTTCGCGATAGCTGGATCTATTTTCGCGCATTTGTTGAGGCGCGAGAACCGGAGAAATGGCCGGTGCTTTGCTCCGACCTCAAGTGGCAGCGGTCGGATCAGACGAACGGGCATCGCACCTGTGCAATTCTGACGCAGTTATTGACGATGCTTGCGCTGGAGGCGCGCTGCCGCGGCTGCGCCAGCATCGCCCTTACGGCGACATATCCGCTGGCGTTTGACGAAAACATGCGGGTGTCGTACTTCAACACGCTCAATTCCATGCTGATGACGGTCTGCCAATCGACCGGTGTTTTGCTGCAGAGTCCGCAGCAGGCCGAGGCGGTTGCACCTCATGCGACAGCCGTCGCTCAGCAGATCACGTGCCTGACGGAGAGCGAAGCTGCGTTTCGCTATTCCGTGCAGCAAGAGAGCTTCAACCAGAATTACTTCATCATGGACATCGGCGGCGGATCGACAGATCTCTACATCAGCCAGGAAGGTACAAACAGACCGAGAAACTCGGTGGCCGCATCGCTGGCGTTCGGCGCGCGCAAGATCCTGCTGGAGACGCTCAGTGCGGCGGATTTTTTCTTCCTGCGCAAACTCATGAGAGAATCCGGTGAGAACTTGAGGACGGTCATTCGCAACCCAGATCAATATATCCAGGCTTTTTCCGCCCGAAACAGCGATAGCCTGATCGAGGATCTGTTCTCCATTCGCATCCCGCGCGACCCGTCGAACCCGGCGGCGGCCTTGCAGCCCGCAAATCTGGGGGAAGCATTTATGAACCGATGCGCGAACGACGCGGAAAACCTGACTTTTCGAGAGCAATACGAGCAGGACGCTCCGGGGTTTTCGGTGATCAAAAAGCGGATCGCGTTCTATCTCGGCGCGGTGGTTTGGCTTTCGGCCGTGATGTTCGATTGGGAAGATGACAACCTGCAGATCTCGATGCTGCTTGCAGGAAACGGATCGAAGATCGTTCGTTGGATTACGCCGGATGTCAAGCGGACGGTACACTTTATCCGCCTTCTGTTTCAGAGAGCAAGCAAACTGAACATACCCGACGAGCGGTTCGTTTGCCGCTTTTCGCAGAGGCCGAAGGAAGAGGTAGCGTTTGGGGCGCTGCAAAGCGTGCCGAATGAATACTTTGTTGCAGGCGCAACGAATCAGGCGATATTCGAGCCGAATCTGGAGCAGACGGCGGAGCTTCCCGCCTATCAGGCGACGCAATATAGACAAATAGAGATATGCACCGATCCGGATATGGTTTCGTCGTATATAAAAGCGTTTCGCGTTGTGGCAGAGACGAGCTATGGTTGGCGCTTTGGGGCGAATGAATACGACCCGGCGGTGTTGACCCTTCCGGGGGTGGACGGCATCATCGGGGCCAAGCCGAAAAAATACGGATATTTTCTGAATGCGCTGGAGGCTGTCGGCGATAAGTATCTGCAGGACGCCTTGAGCATGCTCCGGGACCACGAAGGGAGGCATTTGTGACAAGAAGAATGAAAGCGCTCGCTGCGCTGCTTTTGCCGCTGCCGTTGTGCGTGCTCCCCGTTTCGCGGACGCTTGCTGTGGGATGGATTCCATCCGGGCAAGGCGGATCGGGTATGGATGTATCCGCGGGGAACGAGCTGCATCTCGGCGTTATAATCCTGGGGGAGAAATGGATGTCGCTCGCCGCGCTGGTGCTTGCGGTGATAGGGGTCGCCGCGCTGATGTGGGTTGCGATCGCCGTTTCGAAAGCTGCGCATGAGCGCGCCCGCCAGACGAGGCAGCTTGGCAAGATCGCCGACTCCTTGCGGGACGGAATCGCTGTTCGCGCCCCGCTCCGCGTTGAACAGGTCGCCTGGCCGAGGGATGCGCATCTGCGGATCGATTCGGTCGCGCTGGAACGGATGGCGGCGCAAAACGACTCGCAGGAAGCGAAGCGGATAGCCGCGCAGCCGAAGGCGGGGGAGCAAGACCCCGTTTGCGCAGGAGAGGAACCGGAGCTGCTCGCGCTTGCCAGCCGGCTTGCAGGCGTGGTTTCCGAGACGGAGTGGTTTGAGATCGTGAAAGGGGCGGGCCTGCGCGCCGTGCTGCTGCAGTCGAACCCCACGGAGCAGGGCGCATACATCGCAGACAACAGCGGATATTCCATCTTCGCCTGCCTCCTGCGCGGCGAGCAAGCGCAGATTGGCTACGTCTTGCCGTCCTATCAGGATCCGAACGCCAGCGAAGCACGCTGGAGTGAATTTTTTGAAGTGAACGAGGATACGGCGGTTCGAAACTATCGCATCGACAGGCTGGCGGTCATGCGTATCGAGCGGGAGTTGTTCTATTTGCCGCAGATGAAAGGCAGGATGACGCGCCGCCCGCAGTTCTATTAGGCGTCGCCCGGGCGGGCATATACCGCCCACAAAAGACACGTCGGTTGACAGACAAAAAAGCCGCCCCTGGCCGGGCGGCTTCGTGCGTCAGCGGCGCAGCAGCAGCGCCGCGATGCAAAGGCCGCTGACGAGCAGCTGAAGGATCGAGAAGCGCACGCCCACCTGCGTGTCCGACCAGCCCATGTTCTTGCGGGCGTGATCGTGCAGCGGGGTGCGGACGGACTTGAGAAAGCCCTTGATCTTCGTCAACCGGATGAACAGCAGCTTAAACAGCCCGATGCCGCCGTCGAGGACGATCACCAGCACGGCGGGGATAAAATAGAGCAGGTTATACGTCTTGAGCGCCATCACGCCAAGGAAGATGCCGATGGTGCGCGAACCCGCGTCGCCCATGATGATCTGGCTTGGCGAAGCGTTGAATGCCAGGTATGCCAGAAGCGAGCCGATGAATACAAAGCACATCTGCGCGAGGTCGAGCGAGCCGCCCATGAGCAGGAAGATGGCGGCAAAGGTGGCCATCGAAACGGCGGAAACCGAGCCGAGCAGGCCGTCCACGCCGTCCGTACAATTGGTGAAGTTGATCGAGATCCAGAGAACAAATGTGGCGACGATCAGAAACGCCCACTTGGGCAGCACGAGCGTCCAGCCGAAGAGCGCGAGACTGTGCGACTCGTTAAAGAGCAGATATGTGCCCGCCGCTGCAAGGCAGATGGCGAGGTCGAGCAGTCCCTTTCGCAGCTCGCTCCAGGACTGGACGCTGCGGTCGTCCAGATACCCCGAGAGCATCGAGAGCAGGAACAGCGCGCAGTAGACGACGTATTCCCAACGAAACGGAACAAACACGAGGAACACGGCAACGACACAGATGCTGAAGATCAGGCCCGCACCGCGCGGTTTGCCCTTGGATAGCTCGCTGTTGACGGCGTATTTTCTGCCCTGATCCTTGGGTAAGCGGCCGATGCCGATCCGGATGGCAAAAAACGTGAGAATAAACGAGGCAAAAACGCTGGCGAGCACCCAGCGGACGTCGTAGGAAACCGAAAACAAAGAATAGAGCATGCATTTCTCTCCAACCAAGAATAGCAACAGTATACGCCTTAGCGGACCCGAGTGCAATTCCTTCGCCCGTATCCGTCGGGTTGGATGCCGCCTGGGGGCGGCCTGCGGGGGCGCCGCGCTTTGCAAAGCGGCGGTTCTCACGGAGTGAGGTGAAAAACGCGCGCGCAGGGTTTTCTGCTATAATAGGTAGCATATCAGCCGGAGCTGCGGCGGCTTTTTGCCGCGCCGTGCGCAGAGGATGGATTTGTCTGGAGAAGCCGATGCGAAAAAAACTCTTGGCCGCCCTGAGTGCGGCGGTCGTTTTGGGAGCCCTTTTTCTCACGCCCTCGGCGGGAGCGGCGGAGTCCACATCCGCGCAGGGTGGCGTGGACCTCATGATCGTCTGCGCGCATCCCGGGGACGAGTATCTCTTTCTCGGCGGCGCGCTGCCGCTGTATGCCGGGGAACAGGGGCGCTCCGCCGTGGTCGTCTATCTCTCGAGCGACGGCGCGGCGCAGCGGCAGGCGGCGAGGGACGCGCTCGCGCGCTTTGGGGATCGCGTGCGCGCTGTCTTTGGCTCGTTTTCCTCCGTCTACACCAGTACGGAGCGTGAGGCGCTGCTCTACTGGGACAGCCGTGCGGTGACGACGTATCTCGTCGGCGTCATCCGCCAGTATCGGCCCGCCGTCGTGCTTACGCACGATGCGCAGGGCGAGTACGGGCACGGTGCGCATATCGTTGCATCGAGCTGCACGGTGCAGGCTGTGCGCTACACCGATGAGGCGACGCGGTATCCGCAGAGCGCGGAGCTGTATGGCGCGTGGCAGGTGCTGCGGCTTTTTTCGCACCAATACGGCGATGCACCGGTGGTGATCGACCGCACCCGGCCGCTCGAGCGTTTTGATGGGTTGAATGCGCTGGCGCTCGACCGGCAAGGGTACGCGTACTATCCGGAGACATACCCGATCGAGATCAGCGACGGGCCGGGCTATACAAGCGCGCAGTACGGCCTCGCCTTCGCCGCGGATGAATCCGCGTTTGATCCGACATCCGGCGACCTGTTCGACGGGCTGGATGCGGCGCTTCTCGGCCCCACGGCGTCGCCGACGCCGATGGTTTCGCCGACGCCGGAGCCGGTGAAAACGCCGACGCCCGCGCCGGAGGAACCCTCTGCGGACGGCTTGCCGTACGCAGAGGCCGGCATTGCCCGGGAGGAGGCGAGTCCGCGTCCGACCACGGCGGCCGTTCTAGGCGTGCTCGCCGTTGCGGCCCTTGCCGCGGCCATTCTCCTTTGGCGGCGCGCGTTGCTTCGACGCGCGGCGATCGCCGCCTGCGCGCTCTGCCTGGCTGCGGCGCTGGTTCTTACGGCGCGCGGCCGGCTGGATGGAGCGGCAGAAGGGGTAGAGTCGCCCGCGCCTGCGCTTACGCCCGGGCCGACGGCGACACCCACGGCGACCGCATCCGCGGAGCCGACGCCGACACCCGATCCATGGGATGCGTATTTCCGCAGCGGGGATGACCCGCAGGAGGTGGTCGTAAACGACCCCGAAAACGAGCACTGGGCGTACCGCTCGGACACGCTCTCCATCCTCATAGACCGCATTCACCTCACCCGGGCGAGCGGCGAGCCGATCACCTGCTGCGTTGCGCAGATCCGCATGCGCGGGGAGGACGCCTTCTTTGCCGGGGTGCGAAACGATAACCCACTGGCCCAGCCGGGGCTTGAGCACGCCTGGCGAATGGCGCGGCGCTACCGCGCGGTGCTCGGCATCACGGGGGACAACCTGATTCAGGCGGAGGTGGACCAAAAGGGCATACTGATGCGCAACGGCAAGGTCTACAGTCGCAATCAGGCGGAGGATATCATGGCGTTTGATCCGGATGAGCTCACGATCCGGATCTATAAACCAGGAACGATCTCCGCCGAAGAACTGCTTGCGCAGGGCGTGCTCAATACGTTTTCGTTTGGGCCGACGCTGCTCAACGACGGCGTGCGCGGCAAGAGTACGAGCCGCAGCAACCTTGAGCGCGCGAATCCCAGAAGCGGCCTCGGCATGGTCGAACCGGGTTACTTTATCGCGATCACCGTAGACGGGCGGCAAAAGGATCACAGCGTTGGCATGACGCTGCAGGAGTTTACGCAGCTCTTCTACCTGTATGGCTGCCGGGTTGCCTATAACCTCGATGGAGGGGCCTCGACCGCCATGATCTTCATGGGCGAAAGCCTGTCGCAGCACAGCGGCATCGGCAGCGATGTGCAGCGTCCGTGGACGGATGGGCTGTTCTGGGGCACATCCGACCTCGTGCCGGGCGTTGACGACCCCGTCTACAACGACGGGAGCAAGCCCTGGGTGACGCCGCCGGGCGCATGAAGCCCGGTTGGGATACGAAATATTTGTCAACCCGCGCCGATTCCGTTACAATTCAGTTGAACACAGGCCGCTGCGGGGGAGACGATGGAGTTTTTTAAAAATATATCGTTCTGGAAAAAGCTGCTGCTCATGGGCGCGATTCCGCTTGCGCTGCTGGGGGTAGTCGTCGGCGCGCTATCCTACAGCAAGGCGGACACCGTTGTGCGCCAGAGCGAAAAACGCGTGCTTGCCGATACGATCAATCGCATCGACGTAAGCCTCAATGCCAAGGTGCGGCAGATCGACAGCCTGATGCGAACCGTAACGCAGAGCGCGGAGGCGGCGGAGCTGGCCGCGCTGAGCGGCGCGCAAGCCCCGGCCATCATCGGTACCGCGGGACTCTCGCGCCTGTGCGAAAATCTCTTCGGCCCGTTTGTGGAGATCAGCGACGTAAGCGTTTTGCTCGGAGGGCAGGTCGCCTATGCGAGCGGCGAGGAGACGCGGCAGCCGGATGCCGCGCTGCTTGCGGCGCTCTATGCCGCCGCGGCGCAATACCCCGGCAAGACGATCTGGTCGAACCTTTCCGAAAACCTCTATCCCAATCCGGGCGATCAATCGAAGATCCTGCTGGCTTACTCCGGCATACGGGATTCTTCCGGGGATACCGTCGGGCTCGTTGCGGTGCAGATCAGCCCGCGCGACTTCGGCAGTGCGATTCTGACCAAGCAGAAGATCTTGGGCTATCAGACCACCTTTGTCACCGATCGCAACGGCGACGTGATCTACGCGGACAACACCGTCAATGACGACTGGCGCGCAAGCATACTCGAACGCTACCGCGCGGGGGAGCGAAAGTCCATCGTGGAGCTGGGAGGAACGCCATACTATGTCTGCGCGCAATACAACGGCCTGACCGGGTGGATCACTTTCACGATGATCCCCGAGAGCAAGCTCTTTCCCGAGGCGGGGTCGCTCAAGCAGTATACCGTCGTTCTGGTTGCCATCTCCGTGTCGCTGGCGTCGCTGTTTCTGCTCATACTGTCCATCGCGATCACGAAGCCGCTCGCCCGACTGAAAAACGGCATGAAGCAGGTGCAAGACAAAAACTTTGAGCTGCAGCTGGAAAACGACCGCAAAGACGAGATCGGAGAGCTGACCGAGACGTTCAACTATATGGTCAACCGCATCCGCATTCTGGTCAATCAGGTCTATCAGGAGAAGATTGCGCAGAAAACGGCCGAGATCGAGGCGCTGCAGGCGCAGATCAACCCGCATTTTCTCTACAACACGCTCGACACCATCAACTGGATGCTCATCGAGCGGGACGATATGGAGGCCAGCGCGATCGTCGTTGCGCTCGGCAAGCTCATGCAGTACAGCATGGACACGGGGAGCAGTATGGTGACGCTGCTGGAGGAATGCCGCTATGTCAAGGATTACCTGCTGATTCAAAAATACCGGCTGGAGGACAGGCTGGAGTTCACGCTGGACCTCGACCTCTCCATCGAGAAATTCAAGGTGCCGAAGCTGTTTTTGCAGCCGCTGATCGAGAATGCCATCGACCACGGCATCCAGCACGCTGGGCGGGACGGTACCGTGCGCGTCGTAGCGCGCCGCGAAGGCGGGCGCGTGCTCATCACGGTCAGCGACAATGGCCGCGGCATGACGCCGGATGAGCTCTATCAGTTCAAGCGGCTGCTGCGAAACGACACCATCGGCTACAAGAACATCGGTGTGCGAAACGTCGCGCGGCGGCTGCAGCTGCACTTTGGCGAACGATGCGCGTTCACGGTGGACAATCGGCTGGGCGGCGGTGTTTCCGTCACCATCAGCCTGCCGCTGGACGACGAAGCGGCGCTGATCCGGCCGGCGGAGCAGACCTGTGCGCAGGAAGGAGGCGGAGCATGCAAATCATCATCGTAGACGACGAGCCGAAGATTCGGAAAGGGCTGAGCCGGCTGCTGAGCCAGCGCGAGGGCTGGTGCGTGGCGGGCGTGTTTGCCGAAGCGCGGAGCGCGCTGGATTTTCTCTATGAAAACGAGGTGGACGTCGTCATTACGGATATCCGTATGCCCGGCATGCAGGGGCTGGATATGATCCGCGAGATCCGCTCGGTCAACACGGAGATACCCGTGATCATCCTCAGCGGCTACAGCCGCTTTGACTATGCGCAGCGGGCGATCGAGCTCGGCGTGCGCAAGTATCTGACCAAGCCGACCGCGCCGGACGAGATCATCCAGGCGCTCGGGCAGATCGAACGCGAGCTGCTGGAGCGGACGGAGCGCATCCGCCGCGAGGTTGCGCCGCCGGAGGGTGCGGCCCCGGTGCAAAACCTGCTCATTTTGCGCGCGATGGAGCTCATCGAGCAAAACCACCACGCGAAGTTTACGCTCAGGGATGCGGCAGGCGCGCTCTACATCTCGCCAAACTATCTTTCGGAGCTATTCAAAAAGACCACGGGACAGAACTTTTCAGACTATCTCAACGACGTGCGCATGGAGCGCTCCAAACGCTATCTGGCGGATGTGGGGCGCAAGATCGGCGACGTCGCGGCGCTGGTCGGCTTCTCGGACGCGCGGTACTTCAGCAGCGCATTTCGCAGGAAATACGGCGTGACGCCGCTGGAATATCGCAACAAGTTCGCCGCCGGGTCGCAGGCGGAGCCGTAGCGGCCCGCCGCGCCGCCGTTTTCGAAAGCGGGCGACCGCTTGCGCCTCAATTGTGAACTTTGTGTCAAGAAGCGTAATATTTTCAACAAAACCGTAATGCGGGCACATTGAGCGGGCCTTTTTCACGGGGGTACAATCGAAGTGTAGCCGGACAAAGGGGTTCAAAGGCTATAGTTTGAGAGAGAATGAAGGAGGATCCAAATGAAAAAGTCTATCGCGCTCGTATTGGCCCTGATCATGGTCTCCGCACTGTTCGTCGGCTGCGCGCCCGCCGCAACGACCGAACCCGCGGCGGAGGGAACTGCAACCGAGGCTCCCGCGGCGGAGGCGACGCAAGCCCCCGCTACAGAGAGAACCGCGGCGGATGTCAAGATCGTTTTGCTGCTGCCCGGCCAGATCAACGACCAGGGCTGGAACGCCTCCAACTACGCCGGCGTCGTCGCCTGCAATGAACAGCTCGGCACCAACATGGAATATGTCGAAGCGGTTGCCGAGGCCGACTTTGAGTCCACCTTCCGCGAGTATGCGGAGCGCGGCTACGACATCATCATGGCCGCCGGTTCCCAGTTTGACGAAGCGGCCGCAACCGTTGCCGCGAGTTATCCGGATACGCTGTTTATGCTCGTCAACGGCTCCAACAGCGACGGCGCGAACCTCTGCCCGCTCTTCCCCAAGGAGTATGAGGCGTCCTACCTCGCGGGCATCATCGCAGGGTATCTTACCCAGAGCGGCAAGTTCGGTATGATCGGCGGCGACCCGAATCAGGCGATGCAGGATCTCATGGCCGTATACGGAAAGACCGCGGTGGCGATCGCCAAGGAGCGCGGCCTTGCGGACGCGAGCTACAACCTTGCGTATGCCAACAGCTGGAGCGACATCGCGCTGGGCAAGCAGATGTCTGAAAACATGATCGACGAAGGCGCGGACGTGATGTTTGCCTATGCAAACGAGCTCGGCCTCGGCGTGATCAACGGCGCGATCGAGAAGGGGGCGAAGGTCGTCGGCTACTCCTCTGATCAAACCACGATCGATCCCGCCACTGTCGTGGCCTCCATCAACTTCGATTATGCCACGATGTATGTCTGGGCCATAAACAAGTGGCTCAACAACGACCTCAAGGGCAACCAGATCATCGAAGTCGGCGTAGCCGAGGGCATCTATTTCCCGGTCTACACCGAGAACTGCCCGCAGGAAGCCATCGACGCCTGCAATGCGGGGGTTGAGGCGCTCAAGGCCGGCACGGCCGATCTCAAGGCGCTGTTTGACTGATTGACCCGCCGCGCCCGCTTCTGCGGACCGCGGCACAACGACGGAAAAAACCTCTGAACCATCCGACCGGACGCCGGCTGCGAAAGCCATCCAAAGCGAAACATCGCGGGATTGCAAACGCATCCCGGCGTTCCGGTCTATCCGCAAGGAGAGAGCACATGTCAACGCCTGTCGTAGAGATCCGCCATGTATCCAAATACTTTGCCAAGGTCGTCGCCAACAGGGACGTTTCGCTCAGCGTGTGCGCGGGCGAGGTGGTTGCCCTGCTCGGCGAAAACGGCGCGGGCAAGAGCACGATTATGAAGATTTTGTACGGCCTGTACGGGAAGGACGAGGGAACCATTCTCATCCGCGGCGAGGAGGCCCAGATCAAGTCGCCGGCGGATGCGATGCAGCTTGGCATCGCCATGATCCAGCAGCACTTTTCGCTGGTGCCTACCCATACGGCGGCCGAAAACATCATCCTCGGCAACGTACACGGCTACATTTCCCTCAGGGAATGCAATGCGCGCATCCGTGCGTTGGCCGGACAATATGGCTTTGAAATCCCTGTCGATCAGAAGGTCGGCGAACTCGCCGTGGGCGTGCAGCAAAAGATCGAGATCCTCAAGGCGCTGTACATCAACGCGAGCATCCTCATCATGGACGAACCTACGGCGGTACTCACGCCGCAGGAGGCGGAGGTGCTCATGCGCTTTATCCAGGACTTCGCCGCCCGCGGAAACGCCGTTATCTTCATCACCCACAAGCTCAAAGAGGTGATGGAGGTTGCCGACCGCATCGTCGTGATGCGCGGCGGCGTGGTGGTGGATACCGTCCGCCGCGAAGAAACGGATGAGCACCGCCTGGCAAAGCTGATGATCGGGCAGGACATTGAGCCGCCGGAGGCACCCTCGGATGCAGATACCACGGCGTCGCCCGCCGTGCTGGAGTTGCGGGATGTTTCTTTTTCGCGCAAAGGATCGCCGGCCTGTGTGGACGGCGTGACCTTCGCTGTGCACGAAGGCGAGATATTCGGCGTCGCCGGTGTGAGCGGAAACGGACAGGACGAGCTGTGCGATATCGTCTGCGGCGCGCGGGCGGCCACCTGCGGCAAGATTTTGTTTTGCGGGCGCGAGATCTCCGGCGAGAGCATTCGCGCGCGGATCGAGGCGGGTATGGGCTATGTGCCGGTGGACCGCTACCGCGACGGTATGGTGATGGATATGACGCTAGCGGAGAATATGCTGCTCAAAAGCAGCTTTGATCCGCGTTGGCAGCGCCGAGGCTGGATTCGCCAGCGCGCGCTGAACCGCTACACCGCGGAGAAGATGGCAGAGCACCGCGTGAAGGCGACGGGGCCGAGCGATCCGGCGCGCAGCCTCTCTGGCGGCAACCAGCAGAAGGTCGTGCTCGCGCGCGAGGTGGATCTGGGCAGGAAGCTGCTTGTGCTCAACCAGCCGACGCGCGGGCTGGATATGGGCGCGGTTGACCGCATTCACCGGATCATACGGGAAGAGAAGGAGCGAGGGAAAGCGGTTTTGCTGGTTTCCACGGAACTGACGGAGCTTTTTGAGCTGTGCGACCGCATCGCGGTGATGTATAAAGGGCGCGTGATGGGCGTTTTTCGAAACGGCGAGAAGACGACCGCCGAGATCGGCCTGCTGATGGCGGGCGTGCCGGAGAAAACGGAGGTGGGCGCATGAAGCGAAAACTGGGCGTGCCGCTCTACAACATCGGCGCGGTGATCGTTGGCCTCGCCATCAGCGCGAGCCTGCTGCTGTTTTTGAAGCTGAACCCCGTCGAGGTCATCGCCGCCGCGGTGAAAAAGATCACGTCGGATGGCTATACCATCGGCGAGATCTTCGTCAAGGCCACGCCGCTGATCTTCACCTCCCTTGCGTTTGCGTTTACCTACAAGGCAAATCTATTTAACATCGGCGCCCAGGGGCAGTTCTACGCCGGCGCCATCGCGGCCGTTGCGCTCTCGCTGGCGCTGGGGGACCGGGTGCCGCAGGCGCTGCTAATCGCGGTCGTGCTCGTTTGCTCCTTTGCCGCGGGCGCGGCGGTGGGCGGGCTGATCGGTTTTGTCAAGGCGAAGTTTCGCGCAAACGAGTTTTTGGTAAGCATGATGTCCACCTACGTCGTCAGCGCGCTGATGGACTACCTGCTGCGCACAGGCCTGCAGGAGACCAAGGCGGAGTATCTGCAGACCGACGCGATCGCAAAGAGCGCCTATCTGCCGGTCATCATCCCCGGCACGCGCGTGCATCTGGGGTTTGTCATCGCGGTTCTCACCGCGGTTTTCATCTGGGCGCTGCTGTTTCACACGGCGCTCGGCTTTCGCATCCGCGCGGTGGGCTACAATCACAACGCCGCCGAGCTCGGCGGAATTCGTTCCGGCCGCATCTATGTCGTGGCTTTTCTGATTGCGGGCGGCCTTGCGGGCATGGCAGGCTTTTCGGAGATCAACGGCGTGCAGCATATGCTGCTGCAGAACTTCAACGCGTCGATCGGTTCTTTTGGCATCGGCATCGCCATCCTGGCAAACGGCAACCCCATCGGCTGCATCTTTGCCTCGATCCTGTTTGGGTTTTTAAACGTGATGGGCACGACCATGGGCCGCCTGCCGGGCCTGAACATTCCGGCGAGCATCATAGATCTGATCGAGGGCATCGTGATGATCTGCGTGATCATGTCCTATTTCGTCCGCCGCTGGGCGGAGAACCGCGCCGAGAAGCGGCGCATGCGAAAGGCGGGTGTATAGCGAATGGTCAATCTGTTTACGCGCGCCATCATGATGAGCACGCCGCTGCTGCTCGGTGCGATGGCGGAGGTATACGCGGAGCGCACCGGCATGATGATCTGTGCCATCGAGGGCATCTTTCTCATCGGCGCATGGGGCGGGTTCGTCGGCGCATATCTGACGGGGAGCCTCGCGCTCGGTCTGCTGTGTGCGGTTCTCTGCGGTGTTCTGATGGCTGCGCTCTATGGCGTCGTAACCGTATATATGAAGCAGCAGCAGGTCGTGACCGGTACGGCGCTCAATATCCTCGCGGCGGGCGTGTGCGCCTATTTTCAGCGTGTGCTCTTCGGCGTGCCGACGACACCGCTGCAGATCTCCACGCTGCCCAAGATCGCTATCCCGCTGCTTTCAAAGATCCCTGTGATCGGGCCGATCTTCTTCCAGCAAAACATTTTGACCTATCTGGCGTATCTGATCATCCCCGTTGCGGCGTTTGTGCTCTATCGAACCTCGCTGGGGCTGACGCTGCGTTCCACGGGCGAAAACCCGGAGGCGGTGGATGTTGCGGGGCTCAACGTCAACCGGATCCGTTTCTTCACGGTTCTGCTCGCAGGCGCCATCGGTGGCCTTGCCGGCTCGTTTTACACCGTTGGGTATCTGGGCATGTTCACGAGCAGCATCATCGGCGGCCGCGGCTGGATCGCCTTTGCGATCTGCTTTCTTGGCAACTGGAGTCCGAAAGGCGTCGTGCTCGGCACACTGGCCTTCGGCTTTGCCGATGCGGTGGCGATCTATATACAGGCGGTCAGCGGACATACCATTTTCCCCAATGAGCTCATCATCGCGCTGCCGTATATTCTCACGATCGTGCTGACCATTGCGCGGAGCAACTTCAGCGTGCCCGCCAAGCTCGGCGTTTCGTATACAAAGGAAAACTGAGCGCGGGTGCATATTCGGCAGCGGGAAAACCAGCTGCCCAAAAGCGGCGGGCCGCAGACAAAAAGCCTCCCTTGGCGTCTGTCAAGGGAGGAAGGGACTACTTCGTGTTTTGAGCGACGATCACGAACCTGTGCTGTATGCTGGAAAGGAAGCCGTTTCGCTGCAGATCGTCCTCCAGCGCGCAGAGCTTGTCAAAGTTTTTTTCGACGGAGAAGTTGGGGAAAGACCATTCTATGATCCTGGCCCAGAAGACGACAGCGCCGACGTCGAAAAATTTCAACACCGGGAAGCACTCGCTTGCGTCCAACACCGAGAAGCCGCCTTTTAAAAAACGGGGCAATTCCGTGCGCAACGAAAACGCAGGATGCGTCGGCGCCTCAAGATTGATGCGACGCGCCAGATCAATGCAATTCTCTCCGCCGACCTGCTGTGTGATGAAGATGCCGCCCGGTTTCAAGATGCGCCTGACTTCGCTTGGATCATAAGACGCATGGCGGTTGATCACGATATCAAACGTGTTGTCTGCGATGGGTAACGGATTGTCCTTCGGTGTCGGGTAAACCGCAATGCCGAGCGGCGCTAGCTTTTCCCGGCACAGCCGGATGTTCGGCGCCCATGCCTCTGTTACGGCGGTGTTCTGGTAAGGATGACCCAACGACAACAAAAACTCTCCGCCGCCGGTGCCCATATCCAACAAGCGATCCGCCGGACGCAGATACTTCATCACGATGGCGCTGTAGTCCCATTCTGTTTCTGCGGGTTCACAGCGCCAGCGTCCATCCAGATGGGAAAAATCCCACCCTTGAAAAGCGCACGTCTCCTCTGCCAGCCATAGATTCTTTAATTTTTCGCAATTCATGATTTACTGCTCCTTTTTCAAGTAATGGTTAGGCTTGAAAAGGCACAGTATATTGACAACCCGGATACTCGGCACAATCAGCTGTCAAGACACTGTGCCGAGCAGCTACCTCGTTTTCGATCGATGACGCGAATCATGCGGTGCAAGTAGATTCCCTCGCTTTCACTGAGCGAAGCATACCACACCGCGGGGGAAAGCGAAAGAGGACGATGCACTCGCCTGCAGAAATCCACCGGCAACGGAAAACGGAGGGGGTACGCCCTCCGTTTTCACATGGGTCACTGTTTACCTGAGGAGTTGGGAGAAGGATCAATCGTACACGAGCAGCGCGATGTCCGGGTCGTCGATATTCTCGGCATTGTACCACTGCGCGCCGGTGTCTACGTCTGCAACCGCTTCGCCGTTGGCGGCCTTCACAGCCAGTTCAACCGCCTTGTAGCCGATCTGGTACGGATCCTGCGTGACCGAGCCGTAGAACCAGCCGTTGCGGATGGCGGTCTTCTGCGCGATGCCCGCGTCGAAGCCGGCAACGACGATGTCGGCGTACTTGCCGCCGTCGGCGAGGTCTTCACCGTCGGATGTGGCGGCGAGGAAACCGACGACCGCGCCTTCGTTGGAGCAGAAGATGGCCGCGATGCCCTTCGTTGCGAGCAGGGAGTTCGCGGAGGTCTGCAGGGCGGTTGCTTCGGTCGTTGCGGAGACTTCTACGCGGATGATGATGGCGGCGCCGTCAACTTTGGATTCCCACTTGGTGTGGCCTTCCACGGACACGAGGCCCGGCTGATAGGTTTCCGCGATCTCTTTCATCTTGTTGACGAAGCCCGTGGTGCGGCCGGTGACGGAGGCGGAGACCGCATCCTGGCTCAGGCAGCCGATGACGACCGGATTCTCAGGGGTGGCCGCCTGCATCTTGGCGACGAGCTCGGCATTCTCGCCAAACTTCACGGCGGCGATCGCCGCAGCGTTTTCGTTGTTCGTGGAAGCGGTGGCTTTCACGGCGCCGGTCTTGTCATCCGGCACGCCGGAGTCAAAGCCGATGACCGGGATGCCCTTCTCGGCGCACTCTTCGAGGATCTCGGTGACGGCTTCGGTCGAGAGGGCGGCGAGCGCGATGGCCTTCGGGTTCTTCGCCAGCTCGTTCTTCACCATGTTGACCTGCGCGTCGATCTCCGTTTCGGAGGCGGGGCCGTCAAAGTAGATCTCTACACCATAGTCGGCAGCCGCGGCTTCTGCGCCGGTTTTGACCGCTTGCCAGAACTGGTGCTGGAAGCCCTTCGCCATCACGGGGATATACATGGGCTCCTCGTCGGTGGCGGCGGGTTCCTCCGCCGCGGGCGCTTCGGTTGCGGTAGCTTCCGCAGCGGGGGCGGTTTCCTCGGTGGTGGTGGCGGGCGCGGCGCATGCGAACATGCTGAGCACCATGGCCAGGGTCAAAAGAATAACGACCAGTTTCTTCATGGGTGTTCCTCCTTTTTTTATTCACTACGGCAATATCTGCCGTAAGCTTTGGAGCGGGTGATGCCGCGGCAGGGAAGCCGCGATGCGAGGGGGTAAGGTGCGGAAAGCGACCTGTCCGCCGGACGGCTTAGCTCTTCTTTACCCGATTGGCGGCCTTGGTGCGCTGGATGTCGAGCAAAACCGCGCCGATGACCACCGCGCCGGTGAAAAACGTCTGCCACGGCGCCTGCAACCCGCAGGAGGAGAGGCCGTTTTTGAGCACACTCATGATGAATACGCCGATGAGCGTGCCGACCATGGTGCCCGAGCCGCCGCTCATGGACGTGCCGCCGATGACGACGCCGGCGATGGCGTTGAGCTCCTGCCCGTTTCCGGTGCCTGGCGTGATGGTGGTGTATGCCGCGGCGTAGAAGATGCCGCCCAGCCCCGCGAAGAGGCCGCAGACCGTATAGATGAGCACCTTCCACTTGCTCACGTCGATGCCCGAAAGGCGCGCGGCTTCCTCATTGGAGCCGACGGCGAACGTATAGCGGCCGAACTTGGTCTTGTGCAGCAACAGCGCCGCGATGATGAAGAAGGCGATGAGCCACAGCGCGCCTACGGGGAAGCCCGAGATCTTCATGTCTCCGAGATAGAAGGTGTTGCGGATGAAGACTTTCTTAAACCAGCCGCCGATTTCCGCCGTGGCGGTCGGCCAGGTCTGGGACTGTACGCTGGTGATGATGGAGCCGACGCCCTGGGACATCATCATCGTGCCGAGCGTGGCGATGAACGGCGGCAGGCGCAGCTTGGCGACGAGCAGACCGTTGAGCAGGCCGAAGATCGTGCCGACGCCTACGGTGAGCACCAGGGCGAGGATCAGCGGCCACTGCTGCTGTTTAAACACATATGCGCCGAGCAGCGCCGAGCACATCATGACCGTTCCGATCGAGAGGTCGATGCCGCCGGTGATGATGACAAACGTAACGCCGAACGCCATAAAGCCGATATAGTAGCTCGACTCGAGGATGTTCTTGACCATATCCACCGAGAAGAAATTGTTGCCGAAGATCGAGAAAAATACGTAGAGGATCACCAGCGCGAGCGGCGCAAGCAGGGCTTGCAGATTCCATTTTCGTTTTGTCGTCGATTCCATATGTGTTACTCCATTTCCCGCATGGTTGCGTAAGACATGATGTTTTCCTGGCTTGCGCTTTCAATCGAGAGCTCGCCGACGAGGCGCCCTTCGCTCATGACCGCGATGCGGTCGCTCATGCGCAGCAGCTCCGGCAGTTCCGAGGAGATCATGATGATCGACTTCCCCTGCGCGGCAAGCTGGTTCATCAGCTTGTAGATCTCGTTTTTCGCGCCGACGTCGATGCCGCGCGTCGGCTCGTCGAAGATCAGGATGTCGCAGTTGCGCAGCAGCCATTTGGAAATGACGACCTTCTGCTGGTTTCCACCCGAGAGCGACTTGATCAACGTAGAGACCGACGGGGTCTTGACGCCGATCTTGTCGATATATTCGCCCGCCGCGCGTGCGACGGCGCGGTCGTTGACAAAGGGGCCCTTGGAGAACTGCTCCAGCGTGGGCAAAACGGTGTTGTCGCATACGGAGAGACCGAGACACAGCCCAAACTGCTTGCGGTCCTCGGAGAGATACCCGATGCCGGCTTTCACGGCGTCCACGGGGGAGTTGATCTTTGCCGGCTTGCCCTTGATGAGGATCTCGCCTCCGTCGCGCTTGTCCGCGCCGAAGAGCAGGCGGGCGGTCTCCGTGCGTCCCGCGCCCATCAGGCCTGCAAAACCGAGGATTTCACCGCGGCGCAACACGAAGGAAACGTCTTTCACGTCGTCCGACTGCAGGTTTTTAACCTCCAGAACGACCTCGCTGTCCGCGCCGACGTTGGACGCCGACTTGGGGTCTTCGTAGATGACGCGGCCGACCATCATCTTGATGATCTGATCCATCGTCGCTTCCGCCGTGTCCAGCGTGCCGACGGTGTGTCCATCGCGCATGACGGTGATGCGGTCGGAGATCTGCTTGAGCTCATCCATACGGTGCGAGATATATATGATGCCGACGCCCTTTGCCTTGAGCGCGCGGATGAAAGCGAACAGCTCCTGGATCTCCGCGTCCGTCAGCGGGGCGGAGGGTTCGTCCATGATCATGATGCGCGTGCTTGGAAACGAGAGCGCTTTGGCGATCTCTACCATCTGCTGCTTGGCGACCGTGAGCCGCTTGACCGGCATGGTTGCGTCGAGCTTGAGGTTGAGCGAATCGAGCAGTGCCTGCGCCTTTTGATTCTGTTCTTTCTTATTTAGGAAGATTCCGCGCGTGGATTCGCGCCCGATGTAGATGTTTTCCGCGACGGTGAGGTCGCGCAGCAGGTTCAGCTCCTGGTGGATGATGCTGATGCCGAGGTGCTGTGCCTCCGCCGGGGAGTGGATCACACTCTCCTTGCCGAAGAGCGCAATCGAGCCGCCGTCTTTTTCATAGATGCCGGTCAGGATCTTCATCAGTGTGGATTTCCCCGCGCCGTTTTCGCCGACCAGCGCGAGCACCTCGCCCGCGCGCAGCTCAAGGTCTACGCCGTCGAGCGCATGCACGCCGGGGAAGAACTTTTGAATCCCCGTCATCTTTAGTATGGTTTCCGACAAAATATCACCTCATCATCTGCGGATTCAAACGGACGAAGCGGAGCGGGCCTTGCCTGGGGGAAAGATGGTTGCCTGCGCCAAGCGGCCAAAAGGAGCACTCCGTATGGAGCCGTTTTTTATGGGTGTTTCCGGATAGCGGTTTTTTAGATTGCACGTGTTGTTGCGAAGACTGTTTCGGACGAAACAGCGTTTTTTGTTGGCGTCGACGCGACGGCCGATTTACGCCGGGGCATTCTTGCGATTCTTCGTGATTTGCCTGCTTTGCTCGAATGAAGCCTGTTGAAAGACAAAAACGAAACGTTTCATCTTTTTGCATTGTAGCACTCGTATGATGCGAAGTCAAGACCTAATTTCGGCGATAGAATGCTGCTTTACGGCGGATATTACAACAATTATAAGTACTACGTTGTATGAAACGGCGGATGATGCATAGATTCCGCTTGACATCGCGAAGCGCAAAATGCTAAAATGAACCGAAACTAAAAACGTTTCGCTATTATCTTGTCCAGCTGATGTCAAGACGATCGGTAAGGCTCAGAAGAATACCGCGCAACTCCGGCAGAAAACAAAAAATCATCGAAACATTTCGCTCACGTTCCCGCTGTGGGCAAGGGGCTTTCCGCATGGTTCAGCGCGCCGCCCGTCCGCGTGATATCCGCTCTGCCGGACACGCACGGCCAAAACGGCGGATGCCGGCGGGTCGCATCGGGTCAAATCAAACAAGAGAATTCAGATAGAAGCGCCGCTCCGGCGGCAGGCAGGTAAATGCATTGTCAACCATCAAGGACGTATCAAAATTCTCGGGACTGTCGCTTGCGACCATCTCGAAATATCTCAACGGCGGCAACGTTCGCGAGGAGAACCGCCAGCGCATCGACGAAGCGGTCGAGGCGCTGGGCTATCGGGTCAACCGAAACGCCAGGAGCCTCAAGACAAACCGCACCATGACGGTAGGCGTCGTGATGCCGACGCTCTCGGTGCCGTTCTTTGGCAGCGTGCTCTCCTCGCTGGATCAAACGCTGCGCGAGGCGGGATATACGTCCTTCGTGTGCAGCTACGATTTCGACTGCGACCTGGAGCTCGAAAAGCTGCGCGTGCTCTGCAATAATAATGTAGACGGAATCGTACTTGCCGCGCAGCATGTCTCCGCAGCGGAGCTGGACGAGGTGCGCAACTCCCGCGGCAGCGAGATGCCCATGGTGCTGGTCGACCGGACGATCCCCGGCTTCGTCTGCGACAGTATCGTCATCGACAACCTCAACGCGACTTACGGCGCGGTGGAGCAGCTCATCAACGCGGGGCATCGGCATATCGGCATCATCGTCGGCCCGCTGGACATCTCCACGGCAAACGAGCGCATGGTCGGCTACCGGCGTGCGCTGGAGGACTACGGCATCGAGGTGGAGACGGGGCAGATGACGGCGTCGGGGCGCAGCGAGGACCTCATCCAGATCGGACGGTACGATTTCGAGTCCGGCTACCGGCAATTCAACAACTTTATGGATATGAAGAATCCGCCGACGGCACTGTGCGTGACCAACTACGATATGACCATGGGCGCGGTGACCGCCGCGCACGAGCGGGATATCATCCTCGGCAAGGATATCGGTTTTGTCGGTTTCGACGCAGTGGATCTCTGCCGCATCGTTTCGCCGCCGCTCTCCATCGTGGAGCAGCCGACGCAGCTGATGGGGCAGAAGGCGGGCGAGATCCTGCTGCGCCGCATGGCGGGTGAAACGCAGACGCATCCGCAGGTGATCCGCCTCAAGAGCTATCTGCACAACCGCATCTATCAGGAGTAAGCGCGCTTTTTGCAGCCGCATGACACGCCCGGCGTACCCCGGCGCGAACATAGACAGATTACAGCAAACAGGAGGAGAATTGTTATGAACCGATATGCGATCGATTTGCCGAAGATCGGCATCCGCCCCTGCATCGACGGACGCAGAAACGGAGTGCGCGAAGGCCTGGAAGACCAGACCATGAGCATGGCGAAAGCTGCCGCAAAGCTGATTGCCGACAACCTCCGCTATCCAAACGGCGAACGCGTTGAGACCGTTATCGCCGATACGACCATCGGCGGCGTGAAAGAAGCCGCCGCCTGCCAGGCGAAATTTGAGCGCGAGGGCGTCTCCATTACGCTGACGGTTTCGCCGTGCTGGTGCTATTCCACAGAGGTGATGGATTTCGATCCGCTGACGGTCAAGGCGGTATGGGGGTTCAACGGAACGGAGCGTCCGGGCGCGGTGTTTCTCGCGGCGGTGCTTGCGGCGCATGCGCAGAAGGGCCTGCCGGCGTTTGGCATCTACGGCCGGGACGTCAAGGATGCGACGGATACCGAGGTTCCCAGCGACGTTGCGGATAAGATTCTGCTCTTTGCGCAGTCGGCTCTCGCGGCAAAAGGCATGCGCCAAAATAGCTACCTGCAGGTAGGTTCCATGTGCATGGGCATCGCCGGGAGCATTCTCGACCAGCAGACGCTGTATGAGTACTTTGGCCTGCGCAGCGAGAGCGTGGACGAGACCGAGATCCTCCGCCGCATCGACAAGGGCATCTACGACCCTGAAGAGTTCGCGCGCGCGGTTCGCTGGATGCGTGAAAACTGCCACGAGGGCATCGACAAAAACCCCGCGGATATGCAGTTTGACCGCGCGGAGAAAGACGCGCAGTGGGAGTTCGTCGTCAAGTGCATGATGATCGTGCGCGACCTGATGATCGGCAACCCGCGCCTGGCTGAGCTGGGCTTCGTCGAGGAGTCCTGCGGACACAACGCCATCGTCGCCGGCATCCAGGGCCAGCGGCAGTGGACGGACTATAAGCCGAACTTTGACTTTCTCGAGGCCATGCTCAACAGCCAGTTCGACTGGAACGGCCTGCGAGAGGCGTTTGTGATCGGCACGGAGAACGACACGCTCAACGCCATGACGATGCTCTTTGAGCATCTGCTGACCAACCGCCCCGGCATCTTTGCGGATGTTCGCACCTATTGGAGCCCGGAGGCGGTCAAGCGAGTCACCGGAAAGGAGCTCAAGGGATACGCCAAGGACGGCATCATCCACCTGATCAACTCCGGCGCGGCGGCTTTGGACGGCACCGGCGCGGTTTCGGACCCGAGCGGGAAACCCATCATCAAACCCTTCTATGAGATGACCGACGCGGACGCCAAAGCCTGCCTCGACGAGACAGACTGGTGCGCGGCGGATCAGTTTTACTTCCGCGGGGGCGGCTATTCCTCGCACTATATCCACGGCACGCGTGGCGGCATGCCCGTCACTATGGCGCGGCTGAACATCGTACGCGGGCTCGGGCCGGTGCTGCAGCTGGCCGAGGGCTACACCTGCGAGCTGGAGCCGGATGTGCACAGGACGCTCGACGAGCGCACCGACCGCACCTGGCCCACCACGTGGTTTGCGCCGGTGCTCACCGGCAAAGGCGCGTTTTCGGACGTATACAGCGTCATGGCAAACTGGGGCGCCAACCACGGCGCGTTTTGCTACGGCCATATCGGCGACCGGCTGATCACCATGGCGTCCATGCTGCGCATCCCGGTTTCAATGCACAACGTATCCGCCGAGCGGATCTTCCGCCCCTCCGCGTGGAGTGCGTTTGGAACGGACGATCTTGAGAGTGCGGACTACCGCGCCTGCGCTGCCTACGGGCCGATGTATCGGTAAAAAGGGCGCATTTCCCGCAAATTTACAACAAGCAATGCGTTCGCGCTGCCGGTGTTTGCGTAAGCAGCCGACGGCGCGAATGCCTTTTGGAAGGAGAAACCGACATGCTGCTCAACGTACCGAAGATTCTCTCGCCGGAGCTCATCAGGGCGCTCTGCGAGATGGGCCACGGTGATAAAATCCTGCTGGCCGACGCAAACTATCCGGGGAAAAGCGCCGCTATCCGCTGCGGGGCGGCGTTTTTGCGCGCGGACGGCATCGGCGTGCCCGCGCTGCTTGAGGCCATCTTGCAGATGATTCCGCTCGATGCGTACACCGACGAACCGGCGATGGTCATGGACGTGGACGCGCGCGACAAAGGGATGAAGATCCCGATCCACGACACCTACCGCGCGATCGTTGCCAAGCACGACGTGCGCGGCGAAGGCAGCGTTGCGGTCTATGAGCGCTATGCCTTCTATGACAAGGCGGACGCCTGCGCGGTGATCGTGCAGACGGGCGAAGAGGCGGTCTATGCCAACATCATCCTGCAGAAGGGCGTGATCAAATGAAGGTAAGGCGGCTGCTCGCGTTTGACCTGGGCGCGTCAAACGGGCGCGCCGTGCTGGGCGCGTTTGACGGCGCGCGCGTGGAGCTCACCGAGGTGCACCGCTTCGATAACCCGATGATCGAGCAAAACGGCCTATATTACTGGGATGCGCTGGGCCTCTACCGCAACCTCAAGGAAGCGTTTCTCAGGCTGAAGCACGAAGGCGTCGCGGCGGATTGCTTCGGCATCGATACCTGGGGTGTGGACTTTGGGCTGATCGACAAAAATGGTGCGCTGCTCGGCAACCCGCGCTGCTACCGCAACGGAACCGAGGCGGACATGGCCGCCGTGCACGCCGTCGTGCCGCAGCGTCGGCTCTTTTCGCGCACCGGTATCGCGAGCATGCCGTTCAACACGGCCTATCAGCTCTACGCGCGCGTCCGGGAGGGCGATCCCGCGCTCGAAAACGCGAGCGCTCTGCTCTTTTCGCCGGATTTATACGGCTATTTTTTCACGGGCGAGCTGGCTACAGAGTATACCATTGCTACCACGAGCATGCTCTACGATGGCGAAAACCGCCGCTGGGACGGGGAGACCATGCGCGCGCTGGAGATACCGGAGCGGGTATTTACGGCGGTGGACCTCGCCGGCACACTGCGCGGCGGCATCCGCGCCGCGGTTGCGGCGGAGCTCGGCATTGAGCGCGTGCCGTTTGCCGCGGTGGGATCGCACGATACGGCATCCGCCGTAGCGGCGATCCCCGGCGAAGGAGAGTTTGCATTCTGCTCGAGCGGCACATGGTCGCTCATCGGCGTTGAAAACGAGCGCCCGGTCAAGACGGATGCGGTGTTCGACGCGAACTTTTCCAACGAAGGCACGGTGCAGGGCTCATTTCGGTTGCTGAAAAACATCATGGGGCTCTGGCTTGTGCAGGAGTGCAGAAGGGACTGGCAAAAACAGGGGGATTTTTTCAGCTACGATGAGATCGACGCGTTGGCGCGGGAAAGCGAGGGCCTCAGGAGTATCATCGATACCGGCGACACGAGCTTCTACGCCGCCGGGAACATGCAGAAGAAGATTCAGGCGTACAGCGCGCGCAGCGGTCAGCCTGTGCCGGAGACGGTGGGGCAGGTTGCACGCTGCATCTACGACAGCCTCGCCCTGCAGTATCGCTATGCGCTCGAGACACTGGAAGCGTACCGCGGCAGGCGCATCGAGCGGCTCAATATCGTCGGCGGCGGCACCCGAAACAAGCTCATGAATCAACTGGCGGCGGATGCGACGGGGCGCACCGTCGTCGCCGGCCCGGTGGAGAGCGCGTGCGTGGGGAATCTGCTCATGCAGGCGGTTGCGCTGGGCGAGCTCTCCGGGGTCTCGGACGTGCGTGCCGTCGTGCGCGCGTCGTTTGCCACCGAGACGTACGAGAGCCACCGCACGCAGGCCTGGGAAGACGCCTATGGCAAGCTGCTTGCGCTGCGCGAAAGCGCTGCGGCGCGGTAGCCGCAAAAGCAAAGCGTTTGGAGATTCAGCGCCCGCTGTTCTGGCGGGTTTTTTTGCCCGGATGAAAAAAGCCGCTTGACAATGATCAAACGGCGTAGTAATCTAGATGCAAGAAAACATATATTACATATATGAAAAGAAAGTGAGAACGCATATGGCTAAGATCGCAAAGAGCCTGACGGAGCTAATCGGCAGAACGCCGCTGCTGGAGCTCTCCAACTATGAAGCAAAGAACGGCCTCAAGGCGAAGGTCGTCGCCAAACTCGAATACTTTAACCCCGCCGGCAGTGTCAAGGACCGCATCGCGCTGGCGATGATCGAGGATGCGGAGAAGCGCGGCGTACTCAAGCCGGACAGCGTGATCATCGAGCCTACAAGCGGCAATACGGGTATCGGACTTGCGTCCGTCGCGGCGGCGCGCGGCTACCGCGTGATATTGACCATGCCGGAGACCATGAGCGTGGAGCGCAGGACGCTGATCAAGGCCTACGGCGCGGAGATCGTGCTCACCGAAGGGGCGAAGGGCATGAAAGGCGCCATCGCCAAGGCGGACGAGCTGGCCGCCGAACTGCCGAATTCGTTTATCCCCGGCCAGTTTGTCAACCCGGCAAACCCGGCGATTCACAAGGCGACCACCGGCCCGGAGATCTGGGCGGATACCGACGGCAAGGTCGATTTTTTTGTCGCAGGTGCCGGAACGGGCGGAACGATAACCGGCGTAGGCGAATACCTCAAGAGCAAGAACCCGGGGGTGAAAATCGTCGTCGTGGAGCCGGCCGATTCGCCGGTGCTCTCCGAAGGGCGGCCCGGTCCGCACAAGATACAGGGGATTGGCGCGGGTTTTGTTCCCGCGGTACTGGATACGACGATCTACGACGAGATCATACCGGTGCAGAATGAGGATGCGTTTGCCGTTGCCCGCGAGATCGCCAGGGAAGAAGGGCTGCTTGTCGGCATCTCGAGCGGTGCGGCCGCCTGGGCGGCGACGCAGTTGGCAAAGCGCCCCGAAAACGCGGGCAAGACCATCGTGGTGCTGCTGCCGGATACGGGCGAGCGGTATCTTTCCACGGCGTTGTTTGCGGATCTGGCGTAGCGCAGCCATTGGGGCCGCATCCGCACGCAAAATCAGATGTAGTACATGACCGCGCTTTCACTCTGGTAACCCTCCGCGGCAAGGACGAGGTCGTCCAGCGTGACGGCGCCGAGCGCGGCCGCGACCGAGTCGTCCAGCGGTTGAAACGCGGCCGAACGCATGGCATACTCGATCTCGGGCGCTTTTTCGCAGACCGTTTCCTCCGTCTTGTCAAACAAGGTGGTCTCCACGGCGGTGAGCACATCCAGCGCGGTGATCTGGCGGGGCGGCCGGGCGAGCTGATAGCCGCCCTGCGCGCCTTTGACCGAGGTGACCAGCTCGCTGCGCTTAAGCAGCGCAAACACCTGCTCAAGATAGATCTTGGAGATGCCGAGCCGCTCGGAAATGCTGAGGAGCGTTATAGAGTCTC
>JAEWQH010000006.1 GCA_023399275.1 Bacillota bacterium | reverse complement strand
TCGGATGCTGAAGATTTCGTTGTGTCGGGCAACCCCGCGTATTTTTCGTACATGGCAGTCCTTTCATATCGCTCGGTGATATCTGCGTGCGTACCGGTATATGTTGTTTATTTTACCAGTTTCCCTTGGCAAAGACAATCGCGCCCGGACTGCGGCGTTGTCCGCCCTGTACAGAGCGCGTGAATCAAGCGGATCAAAGCCTCCCCGCGCTTTCCGTGCAAAATGCAAAAAGCCCTGGGTCAAGGGCTTTTAAACGGGTAGCCGCGCTTCGCCAGACGCCGTGCCGCGCGCTATCTCTGCCTTCGGAAAGAGAACTTGCCGATCTCCTGCTCCAGCAGACGGATCCGGGGCGCGATCTGCGCCTCCGCGCTGTATAGCTCCATCGTCTTGGCGAGCTGCGCGCGGCAGACCGCCGCCAGTTCCGGGCGGTGCGCATCATACCAGGCGACGCGCTGCGCGATCCTGCCGGAATCCGCATCGATGATCTCGATCTCGCGTTCCGGCTGATAGCGGCCGTTGTTCATGCACAGCGGGTCCGTCGTCATCACCAGCGTTCCCTGGAGCATACTCTCCGTGCAGCTGGTTGTCGGGAACCCGTCGAAAGCGCCCGGATATATTTCTCCCGCGCGGTTTGGCGAGATCAGGATGTCCATCTCTGCCAGAAAACCCCTCAGCGCTTCGCTGCTCAGCGCGCCGTGGAACCGGATGGCGTTTCCCAGCTCCGACACGTCCAGGACCGATGCGTCAAACCCGCCCGCTACATGGAAGCGATATCCCGCATCGCGGCGGTGGAGAAGCTTCGCCGTCTCTACAAAGACGTCGTAGCCCTTGTCCCTCCCCGTCGGCGTGTACCGATAGGAAGCAAAGCAGATGTTCAGCGGGCGGTCATGGGGCACGATCGCCCCCGGCAGAACCGCATGCTCGAGATTCTCCCGCGGGATCACCACGCCGAAGATCTTCTCGATCTGGGTCCGCTTGCAAAGCCGCTTGCGCAGCAGGTATTCCTCCGTCACATCCTGCGTGACGATGACTTTTCGAAAGCAGCGCGAGGAGAAAACGGCTTTGAGCTTTTCATCCGCCTCCGGGTTGTCAAAAGCCATGCCGCCGCCGGGGTATAGCTCCAGCACAAACGGGGTGCCGCTGCGCTCGAGGCCAGGCAGGGCGAAGAAAGCATTTTGCAAGAAGCAGAAGTATGCCAGACGATATCGGTGTTCTCCGTCATACGACCGCTCCGGGAACCATTCGATCTGCCCGGCCAAATCGGGGTTTTCCAGCAAAAAATCACCGATGTATTCCCGAACGCTTCGCTTTTGATCCAACACGCCCGCGCTCACTCCGTTCGAGAGGCATCGTGCGCTTGGAAATCTGCGCAGTATGGCGGTAAACTCCGCCAGCCGGAAGCCGCTGCCCGGGTGCGGGTATACGTCGTCTATGATCAGCAGATCGCGCATTTTTTGCATCTGCTCCTCCGGCACGTCCATTTGCTCGGATAGCATTTGCATCACGCTGCGGTTCTGCGCGGAATACCGGAAATCGGTCCAGCGGTTAAACTTCCGGAGCAGTTCATACACCCTGTAGTTCGCTTCTTTCTCGCGCAACCCACTCCACGCGCCAGCGCTGTGTTTACGGTAGACGGAGAGCGGCCGGCGGATATGCCCGATGTCGCCGCACTCCGCCGCCAGCACGCCGCTGAGCCAGTCGCTGCTGGCCATCACCAGCGTGAACTCCAGCGGGATATGAAGCATGGCGTTGCGGCGAAACGTGCTGGCAGACCAGGTCCCCACAAACGCTCTGGCCGCCAGATCCTCCGCGCGGTAACGCTCCTGGCGCAGCAACGGATGCTCGGGATGTATCTCATAGCGATCCTCGCTCTGATAATACAGCACAAGATCGTTGAACACCCAGGCGCACTCGGGGTGATCCTCCAGAAAGCGGATGTGCGCGTTCATGCGATCGGGCGAGAGCAGATAGTCGTCACCCTCCACATAAGCCAGATAGTCGCACCCACTCTCTTCAAACATCCTTCGCAGGACGACATAGTTGCGCACATAGCCGCGGTTGGCCGGGTTGCGCAGCAGCGTCATCTCCGGGCGCCGCGCCTGCAATTCCCGCTCCAGTCGCCAGGTGCCGTCCGTAGAGGCATCGTCCAACACCACCAACTGCATGGTAAAATCGCCGGTCTGGCGGAGGATGCTCTCCAGGCACTCTTCGATATACGCCGCATGGTTATAGGACAGCACGCCGACAAACAGCGTCGGTTTTTCGTCCTCACGCCGGCGTCTGCGCACAGCCTCCATGTTGTCGAGCAGCGCGGGCAGGCAGGTGCAAAAGCGCTGTATCACCGTCTTATCCGGCGCGCTGAGCGGCACCGCGCACACGGCGACGGCCCCCTCGCTCTCGACCGGCGGGTTGTCTTCGGGCAGCACGCGGCCCGCCTGTGGCTTATACAGTATGGAAAAATACGGGGTTTCGAGGAGCACCGGCAGCCGGGCCGCGTATTTTTCGTATACGCCGCGCACGCTTGGCCAATTTGTATCATCAAAGACGATGATCCCTCCGGCACGCACCAGCGGGATATAGTGGGAAGCATCGTAATCGACGAATGCGGTGTCGTGATTCCCATCGATATGCAGCAGGTCGATGCCGGAACCGAGGTCCCGCTTCAGCGGCTCGTAGGCTTCCTTGTCCGTCATGCGCAAAATCCGCACCACGTCCTCCAGCCCCAGTTCCCGGCGGGTTTGCAGCACCTGCGCAAACAGAGACGGAAAATGAATGGTATCCGCCGCTTCATCCACCGCCTTCTTGATTGTATCGTCCAGATCCGTCTCCCGAAAGCTGTCCGCCAGATACGGGTCGATGCCAATCGCCAGGCCTCCCGTCTGCCGCAGCCTTTGCGCGACGCTAAAGAGGGACCGGCCCTTGTAGACCCCTATCTCTACAAAGGTTTTAAACGAGAGCGCTTCGACCAGATAGCACATCAAGAAGCACTTGCTGACGGGAGACGCACCCATGGAATCATCGGGCACGGCCTGCTCCACCGCGAGCAGTTCGGAAAGAATCGTTCTTGCTTCTGCTCTCATTGCCCCAAACCTCTCCGCCTGCGCCGGGCCTTGAGCCAGTCTCCCAGCATCCGCATGGGTTTGGTGATGCGCCAGGAGGTGCTGTTCTGCATCACTTCCAGCGCATGCCGGCATTGCCGGAGCTCGTCGCTCTCCGCGGCATTGGCGGCAACGCCCTGGGCCGACGTCTCTGCTTTGTAAGCATGTTTCGCCCCTGCGTCGCCGGAGGTCAGCGCAAAGAAGCAACCGAGGTCGTAGTCATACTCGTCCTCCATGCAGCGGACAAAGGCGGGATCCATGGAGCGCTGCATGAAATACGCCTCCGCCGGGTAATGCATCCTCGCGCCGAACCGGTGGCACAGGATCAAAAAGAACCGCTCGCAGCAAAGCTGTTCGGGTGTTTCGGCCCCCGGGTTGACGAACAAATCGGAAAAGCCTTCCTGCAGCAGCGCGTCGGGCATCTCCTCCAGCATCCTGCTGATCAGCCAAATTTCCTCCACCCGGCTGCGGGCGGAGTTATCGGCCGTCAAAGCGCTGGTGTTCTGGTTTTCCCCCGTCGTGCGGCGGTGAAAGAAGAGGGACTCCTGCATGACCTCAATCGGATACTTCTGAATCAGCCGCGTCCAGAGCTCCATATCCGGAAGCTGCCGCAGCGCGGGATTCAGCAGCAGCTCCTCTGCATAGATCTCCCGGCGGATCAATATGCTCGGGTGCGCCAGCGCGTTTCCGCTCTCCCAAAAATATCGCAGCCATTCGCCTTGCGAGCGGTTTGGTTGAACGAATATGTTGGCATAGGGCAGATCCAGCTCACTCAGGACGCGCTCATTGCCATCCACCAGCACCCCCTGCGTAAAGCAGGCGCCGACCTCGGGATGCGCATCCAAAAACGCGGCCTGTTTGCCGAGCTTCTCCGGCGCCCAGTAATCATCGGAGTTCAGCAGGGCGATGTACTTGCCGCGGGCGTGCCGGCTCAAAAATCCGATCGCGTAGACCGGCCCGAGATTCTTCTGCTGAAAGAAGGCCGTGATGCGCGGATCGTCAAAAGACTCGATGATTTTTCTGGAATCATCCTGAGAACAATCGTCCGAGATCAGCAGCTCAAAATCGGAGTAGTCCTGATCGAGCACGCTCCGAATCGCGCGGCCAACGAATTTACCATGATTATAGCAAGGGATGATCACGCTGATCTTTGGTACGATATCCATATACCTACCTCTTTCCAACCCAAATTGCCCCGCCGTGCAGGGCCTTGAATCACGAAAAAACCCGCTTTGCCAGGTTCTCCCGCAGACGCTTGGCGGGGACGCCGCCGTAAACGCCGCAATCCGGCGCATCATCGAGCAGCGCGCTGCAGGATCCCAGGATGCAAAACTCACCCATCTCCACGCGTTCGCGCACCATGGAGCTCGCGCCCAGAAAGCAAGCCTCTGCGATCACGCAGTGTCCCGAGACGCATGCGGACATGGACAGCAGGCTGTCCGTGCCGATGACGCTGTCGTGTGCAACGCTGACATGATAGTACAGCAGGCTGTTGCGCCCTATCACGGCGTTCGGCGAAACACATACAAACGGATAAATCACCGCACCGGGCTCCACCAGTGCGCCCCGGGCGACCACCGCCGTATCGTCCACCAGCGTCGCCAGGTCATATCCGTCGCTGCGAAGCTTCCTGCGAAGCATGCGCCGGTAAGCCGGCTCTCCGTTGGCGATCAAAAACTCCACCGAATCCGCGGGACGATGCAGCGCCAGAAAATCCGCATACCGCAAAACGCCATCCTCTTTCCCGCCGACCGTGTCATCCACAAAATGGATCCCTCCCCAGAGGGAATGGCCGGCATTCTTGCGTTCCGCGATCGCGTAGATCTCCTGACCTGTGCCGCCCGCACCATATATGTACAAATCTTTCATACGTTCGTTGATGTCCTCATCGCCATCATTGGTATTACGCCGCTGCCGGGTTGTTCGGTCGCCTGCGGATTTTCCGCAGCGCCCCGGGATGCTTTTAGATGGTATTCACCAGCCGCACAGGTGATCGGCGCCATCCGCCGAAGAATCGTCTCGCTGAAGCATCTGCGCCGCATATGATCCCGCCGCCGAAATAAAACCAATTTGCGGCTCAAAACCGATCTTTCGTGGCAAAAATTCAATGTTTTGAGTATACTGTTCGATGACATGAAAAGCAACCGGGGCGCTTAAGCTCCATGTTCGACCAAAACACAATCCCCGCAGATGACCCCGCCTCTTTTTTCGCCCTGTCGAAAAAACAGCCTTTTATTGTTTTATCGGACTTTGATTTCCGTATTCTCGGCTGTTCAACTGCCAAAATATGCACAAAAAGGCGTTTTTTTGATGCTCCGTTTTCTCTGCCAATCCCAAATCGGACCAAAAACAACAGCGACGATTCCGGTAAAAACTGTTCACATCCATCGTTGAGACCGCACAGATTCCCCTCCTGACGGGTCAGACGCAACGCCTCTTCATGTTGCGTTTACACAAATTTTTCGTCGCCGCCATCTTTTTTTGGCCGGCAAAAACCGGGCACAGCGGCAGTTTTCTTCTCATCCCGCCATGTCACTTGCGAAGCAAAAAATCCCATAGTTGAAACTGCGCACATTGCCCGTTCGGAAATAGCACTTTCTTTTTTCGCTTTCATGTGTTATCATGCTAAAGTATAAAATCAACACCGATTGCACATCACGTTGCATCAAGGAGGACACCGAAATGAACACCAAAAGACTCTGCTCCATCCTGCTGGCATTGACGATGCTGCTCGCCTTGGCGGCCTGCGCTTCTCCGGCTGCGCAGACGCAGGATACACCGGCGGGCGACGACGACTGGAGCTACATCCAGTCCAAGGGCACCATGGTCATCGGCTACACGCTCTACGAGCCCATGAACTATCTCGACGCGGCCGGGGAACTGGTCGGCTTCGACACGGAGTTCGCCGAAGCCGTCTGCGAAAAGCTGGGCGTCGAGGCAAAGTTTGTGGAGATCGTTTGGGAGACGAAGGAAGTGGAGCTCAGCGCCAAGACCATCGACTGTATCTGGAACGGCATGACGATCGACGAAGACCGCCTGCAGAACATGAGCATCTCGCAGCCCTATGTCAAGAACATGCAGGTGATCGTCATCCGAAAGGACAACGCCTCCGCCTATACGGACATCGCCAGCCTCGCGGGCAAGACCATCGCGGCCGAAGCCGGCTCCGCGGGCGAGAAGTGTGTGCTGGAGAATGCGGATCTCTCCAAGGGCACCTGCGTCTCCGTCGTCAAGCAAACGGATGCGCTGCTCGAAGTCAAAGCGGGCACGTCCGACGCCGCCGTGCTGGATTATGTGCTGGCGAAGTCCATGGTTGGCGAAGGCACGGATTTCTCCGATCTGCAGATCCTCTCCGGCGTGGAGCTTGCCGTAGAGGAATACGGGATCGGTTTTCGCAAGGGCAGCACCGCCACCGCCGTTGTCAACGGCGCCATCGACACATTGCTGGCGGATGGAACCCTGCAGGCACTCGCGGAAAAATACGGCGTCAATCTGGTCGATTGACCCGTTAAAACGACTCGCGATGCAAACGGGACAGGAATGGTATCCCGTACCGTTTGCATTGTTTTATTGAGGTTTTTTATATGGCGACATCCCTTGGCGCGGTGACGCTTGCGCTTTCGGAAGCGTTCGGAGTGAATTTCTATATCTTCTTTGGCACGCTGCTGATCGCGTTTCCATTCGGACTGCTCATCGCATTCGGCTCGATGAGCCGAATCCGCCCGCTGCGCGCGATCACCCGCACATTCGTATGGGTGATCCGCGGCACGCCGCTGATGCTGCAGGTCATGGTGGCGTTTTTTGCGCCGCCCCTGTTCTTCGGCTGGGTGCTGCCCCGGGCGGAGACGGCCATCGTTGCCTTCGGCATCAACTATGCCGCATACTTCAGCGAGATCTACCGCAGCGGGATCGAAAGCATCCCGCGCGGGCAGTTGGAAGCCGGGCAGGTTCTGGGCATGACGCGCCGGCAGATCTTTTCGAAGGTCGTGCTGCTGCAGGTGATCAAGCGCATCACTCCCCCCATGGGCAACGAGATCATCACGCTGGTGAAGGATACCTGCCTCGCCCGCATCATCTCCATACCGGAGATCAATATGAAAGCGCAGCAGTTTGCCTCCAAGGGTTTGATCTGGCCCTTGTTCTACAGCGGCATCTTCTTTCTGGTCTTTGTGGGGATATTGACCGTTTTATTCAGCAGCCTCGAGAAAAAGCTGGAATACTTCAAGTAGGAGGCAACATGGCGGTACTGGAAGCAAAAAACTTGAGCAAGCGCTTTGGCGGCACCGTGGTGCTGCGGGATATCGGCTTTTCTATGGAGCAAGGCGAAGCGCTCGCCGTGATCGGCTCCTCCGGCAGCGGAAAGACCACGCTGCTGCGCTGCCTGAATTTTCTGGAGCGGCCGGACACCGGGAGAATCATCGTCAACGGGGAAACGCTCTTCGACGCGGAGAGCCCCGCCGCGCAGACCGAGTCGGAGATCCGCAAAAAGCGGCTGCATTTCGGCCTCGTGTTTCAGGCGTTTCACCTCTTTCCGCAGTATACGGCGCTGCAAAACGTGGTGCTCGCCCCCGCGCTGCTCGCAAAGGAACAGCCGGCGTATTCCGAAAACGCGCGCGCGATCCGCGCAGAGCTGGAGGCGAAGGCCGTCGAACTGCTCGAGCAGATGGGCCTCGCCGAGAAGAAGGATCTCTACCCGCATCAGCTTTCGGGCGGGCAGCAGCAGCGCGTGGCCATCGCCCGCGCGCTGGCGCTCAAGCCCGATATTCTCTGCTTTGACGAGCCGACGTCCGCGCTGGACCCGGAGCTGACGGGCGAGGTGCTCAAGGTCATACGCGGCCTCGCGCAGCAGCGCACCACCATGGTCATCGTAACCCATGAGATGGCGTTTGCCCAGGACGTGGCGGACCGCATTTTGTTTATGGACGAAGGCGTTATCGTGGAGGAAGGCCGGGCCGGCGAACTCATCCGCTCCCCCAAGCAGGAGAGAACGCGGCAGTTTCTTTCGCGCTACAAGGAGCGCTAAGCGCCACCTACACCATCCGCATGATCTTCTCCTTCAGCGCGGTATAGGGGCGATAGCGCGCCTCGACGTCGAGCCGGGTTCCTTTGTTTACAATGCTTTTGTAGTGCGTAAACGTATCGAAGCTGGCGCGCCCGTGATACTGGCCCATGCCGCTCTCACCCACCCCGCCAAAGGGCAGATGGTGCGTCGCCACGTGCAGCAGGCCGTCGTTGATACAGCCTCCGCCAAAGGATACGCCGGTCTCGATCCGCCTCTGCAGCGCGCGATCCTCGCTAAACAGATACAGCGCCAGCGGTTTTGGGCGCTGCCGGATGAAGCCAAGCGGCTCCTCGATATCCCGGTATGCCATCAGCGGCAGAATCGGCCCGAATATCTCCTCCTGCATGATTGGCGCCTGCGGCGAGACATCCACCAGCACCGTCGGCTCTATCACGCGCTGCTTTGCATCCGATTTCCCGCCGATCGCTGCCGTCTGCCCTTCCAGCAGGCCATTCAGCCGATTGAAGTGCTTTTCGTTGATGATATGCGGATAATCGGCGATCTCCCCCTCCGCGTCACGCGGATAACAGGACGCGATGTACCCGCGCAGGGCTTCCAGCAGCGCGGCCTGTTTGCTTTCATGGACAAATACGTAGTCCGGCGCGACGCACGTCTGCCCCGCGTTGATAAACTTGGCAAACACCAGCCGCTTGGCCGCCAGATCGATCTTTGCCGTTTCATCCACGATCACGGGGCTTTTCCCCCCGAGCTCAAGCGTGACGGGCGTCAGGTTCCGGGCGGCGCATTCCATCACGTGCTTTCCAACCGCCACGCTGCCCGTAAAAAAGATATAGTCAAATCTCTGGCTCAAAAGCTGCTCATTTTGCTCCCGACTACCTTCGACGACGGCGCAATATTCTGCCGGAAAGCAGGATTCGACGAGCCTGCGCACCACGCGCGAGGTCGCCGGCGCATAGGCGGAGGTCTTGATCACCGCGCAGTTACCGGCGCAGATCGCTCCGATCAGCGGCTGCATCGCGAGCATGAACGGATAGTTCCACGGAGACATGATCAGCGCCACGCCATATGGCTCGGGCACGCGATAGCAGCGCGCGGGGATCAGCTTACGTGCGGTTTTCGCCCTGCGCTTTTTCATCCAGCCCGCAAGGTGCTTCTTGGCATAGAGCGCATCCTCCAGAA
>JAEWQH010000125.1 GCA_023399275.1 Bacillota bacterium | reverse complement strand
GCTCAGTTTTATGTTTTCCCTTCAATATATTTGATAACTTTTTAGATACCTGAAATTCCCAATATAATTTCTCCTCATTTTTCAAAGAGGTCCATATTCCATTTCCAGTCACCCTATAAATAGAAACAACTTCAGGAATAACAGCGAATGGTCCATACGAAATTAATATTGCCCTTAATGCTGTATCTCCAAATATAGTTTCTTTTAAGAAGAATTTTTTTATTACTTCATTAAAAATATCTTTTTTTATAAAATATGTAGATGTATGAAAATATAATTTTTTAAGATCTTCAAAATAAATCAAACTATTCGAACCTGATTCTGTTGTACTCAAATATTTCATATTATTATTCTGATGATGAAATATTTTAGTGAGCGCAACAGACATAACTGCAGATGGATTATTTTCAAGAATATCCAATTGCTTTTGTAGTTTATTTTTTGAAACCCAAAAATCATCACCCTCGCAAAGAGCTAAATAATCCCCTTTCGCCAAATCAGGCCAAATGTGATTTGGACGAATACCTTTTTTATATTGATTTTCAATATTGATAACTAATTTTATTATTTTTGGATAAAGATTTGCATATTTTTTTATTATTGATGTAGTTCTGTCATCAGAGGCGTCATCTCGAATGATAATTTCAAATGGGAAATTAGTTTCTTGCGCCAAAAAACCACAAATTGCATCTTCAATAAATTTTTCATGATTATATGTAGCACAGCATACACTAACCAAAGGGTTTTCATAACAACTTATCCAGTTAGCAGTTATTTCTTCCTCTCTTCTGATAGGAAGCCTAGCTGGTAATTCAATATTATTCACTAAATTCACTTTCAATTGTTAATGGCGTTGTTGCATAAATCCAGTTTGAGGCGAGTTACCCCAAACCCCAGCCGTGGCTATGCCGCGGCTGCCGTCTGAGAACGACCCAGTTCAGTAAATCGATCAATATGGCTGCTCGGATATGTAGCTCGTTACCTTGGCGCTCAAAGGAGCGGGACATCACCCGCTCGCCCAACCGCTTGATGCAGTTCATCTTGGTTTCCACCAAACTCCGCCGATGGTAGCCAATCCAGCGTTTCCAGATACTACGCCCCAAGCGCCTGCACGCAGCAATCGCTGCATTGCGGTGTTCAAAGACAACTCCCTTACGAAATCGTGCATTCTTGCGTGGCGGAATAATGGGTATAGCGCCGTGCCTGAGAACCGCTTCGTAAGCGGGCTGCGTGTCATGGGCTCCGTCACCAGTCAGGCTTTTAAGTACTTCATCGGGCGGTAACTGCTTCAGCAAGTCGCTGAGCACAGAGGTATCACTGACGTTGTTGCTCGTCACGCAGATGACCCTAATTTGCAAGGTGTTGGCATCGATGCCTATGTGCAGCTTGCGCCACTGACGGCGGCATTCAGCTCCGTGCTTTTTGCATTTCCATCCGCCTTCACCAAGGAATTTGATGCCTGTTGAATCCACCAAAAGGTGCAAACCTGCTTTGCTGCGGGAATACGGAATCTGGACACTCAAATCTCGCTGCCGCCTGCACAAGGTGCTGAAGTCTGGAGCGGGCCAGGCAAGGCCACATAGTTGCAGTCTCGGCCAAACCAAACCTGTTGCTTGGCACAGTGCCAAGCCAAACAGATTCTTGAGCGTCAAGCAAAACTGAATGGCGGCATCAGAGAAATTCGGACTACGTCCGCGTTTGCCGCTGCAAGCGGCAAACCAGGTCATGCGCTTGTCCAGCCAAATGGACAGCGAACCACGAGCCTTGAGGGCTGCATTGTATTGCTTCCAGTTCGTGGTTCGATAGCGAAGTTTTTTGCGTGGACTCATGCCCAAGCCTACGGCCTGCAGTCCAGTGATTTATGCAACAACGCCATTGTTAATTACCTATTCTTAATAATTTCCATACTGCACTCCATGAAGCAGTTCGAAATAGAAAATGAAATAGAAAATATATAGATGCTCCAGTGAATATTAATAATATAAATTTAATAAAAATTGAATTAATATTAAAATAATTAAATTCATCAATAAAGAACATCGCAGCACCCATTATCAATGAAATTAATAAACTAGATGAAAAATCCTTAGATTGTTTAATTAAACCATATCTTAAAAATTTTTTTGTATAAAAAACATTAATAACGACACCAATTATGCCAGAGATCACGCGAGCTATAGCTATACCAACTAAACCATAATAACTACCTACAATCAAAATAAATGTTCCTATAATCTTTTTAATAAAATCAATTTTAAAAAAAATATTTGAATGTCCTTGCGCTTGAAGCGTACTCAAATTGATCACAGAAATTGGATAAAAAATTCCAACTACACAAAGTATTTGAAGTATAGGGACGGCTTGAATCCAAGTTTCGCCAAAAAATATTTCTATAAAATATGGAGCTAACACAGCCAGTCCAATCATACAAGGAGCCGTAAGAAACATGCTCACCTGCAATGCAAGCTGCATTCCATCTTGCATTTTTTTCAAGTCTTTATTAATTTTTGAAAAAATTGGAAATAATATTTTAGAAATAACATCAGTTAATAATCCAGAAGCAAGAGTTTGAATATTATCAGCTCGATTATAAATACCTAATTCATGAGAACTATAGAATTTCCCAATTAAAGTGGTGTAGCCTTTTTGATAAATAACATCTAATAGCCACGCCATAAATATCCACCCACCAAATGCGAAAAGTTTTTTTAATGATGAAAAATAAAAAACTCTTGCTGGACGCCAGTTACTAAAATACCAAAGTAGGGCTACACTAATGAGTGTGGTTGTTAAGGTCTGCCAAACCAATGACCAAACTCCATAGCTTTGCCACGCCATATACACCGCAATAATGCCTCCAATACAAGTAGAAGAAATGCCTATCTTCATTTGCGTTTTGAAATCAAGACGCTTAGTCATCAACGTACTTTGAATGCTACCAAATGCACTTATAAATATATTAAATGATAATAATATTATTATAGAACTAAGTATAGGTTTATCAAAAAACTCCGCAATCTTCTTTGAACTTAAACAAAGAATAACCATTATAGAGAATGCAATTATTAAATTGAACCAAAAAACTGTAGACTCATCGTCATGCGTGACGTCTTGACGTTGGATTATTGCAGCTCCTAATCCAGCATTTACAAATAAATTAGCTACCCCGATGAATATGGATAATAGTGCAATAGTACCAAAATCATCAGGAATAAGTAATCGAGCAAGGATTATAGAAATAATAAAACCAAATGCATGCCTAAAAAATGCATCGACAGCCCCCCATAAAGCTGCCGATTTGACTATATTTTCAAACATTAGATTATCATTTATTTATTAATAAAATATCTGCAAATAATAAAATTATGCAGATATTATTATCAGATATTTTATTTCAAAATACAACTTTTAAGAAAAAATAATGGCCTATTAGAAAATTCACCCAAATTATCAAATCTAACCAAACTTTCCTCATTGATATCGATGTATTTATCTCCATCAAAATTCATGACAGCTATATTTTCTATAGTCCAAAAATTTTTCGTCCCTTGTTGTATGAAATCAATTATTTCAATTTTCTTTCCATATTTAAATAAAGGTATATTTTTATCACCTTTCCAATTAAACCCAAATTGCATAAAGCAATATTTCGATTTATTAGCCAAATTATTCAAAGAATTTAAAATTTCTTTTTTAGCTGAATCTAAATTAATTGATGAATCCCCAAAGTCATCTCCCAGATGATGCAATACATTTAGACAAAAAATCACATCGAATTTTTCTTTTACACATGGCGCAAAAAAATCGTAGTAATAAGGCCTTACTTCCAATTTATCTTCAATTCCGAGACAGCGAGCACCAAGAGAAAGGAAATCTGCATGCTCGCGATTTCCTTCTTGACTCACAACTTTTTTTGCACCAGCATCAATAGATGCCAAACTAAAAAATCCTGTATTAGCACCAATATCTAATACATTTTTTTCATTTAAAGAGGTGAGATTTTTTATATATTCAAAACGAGCATATTCGTTTTTACCGATTGGACTATAAGAATCATTTGAAATCAGTGATAATAAACTAGGATGCAATAACTGATAATCACTATGCTTACTTTTTGATTTCACTAGTTTTTCAAGTTTACTTATTTCCAATGTTTTGTTTTCGTTCATTCTAATCAGCCTTATTGATGGATATTAATTAATATTTCCCATGTAACAGAATAGTATCTCTTTTCGCATAAACATCAAATTCTTCTAAAAAATCTTGAATTGGCTTCTTTCTCTCTAAATTTATAAGTGCAGGATATTTTTTTAAATCGTTTTTTTCAGCACCAAATTTCCAAGAATACCAATGCTCAATGGTATTCTCTTCAAAATTTTCATTAATTTTAAATTTATTTTCTCCAATTGAATCATTTACAAATAAATTGAGAATATCTGGACATGCATCAAGAGCTAATTGTAATGGCCCCCAAAATCTTGGATTTATTTCTATATAATAGAAATCATCTTTTTCATCTTGAATTACTTCCATCATGAATGGGCCATAGTAGCCCATTTCATGT
>JAEWQH010000053.1 GCA_023399275.1 Bacillota bacterium | reverse complement strand
GGTGGAGGCCGCCATCCGCATCTGCATGAACCGCCGGATGGAGGATGTAAAGCTTGTTGCAGAGGCCGCGGCGGAGCAGGCGCTGGTCGAACTGCTGCTGCCTGGCATGAAGAAGCGCACGCAGCGACAGCAGAACCCGCTGCAGCTGCTGCTTGGCGCGAGCCAGGCGCAGCCGAGCGAACCGGAGCCGAGCGAGGAAGAAAAGGCCCGCCGCCATTCGGAGCGCGAGCGCATCCTGGCGCAACTGCGCGCAGGACAGCTGGAGTCGGAGCTTGTCGAGGTCGAAGTAGAGGAGCAGAGCGGCAGAAACGAAGCTATGTTTGCCGCGGGCATCGACCTGAACCTCGGCGAGATGTTTGGCGACCTGCTGCCAAAGAAGACCAAGCGACGCAAACTCCCGGTCAAGGAGGCGCGCCGCGTACTCGTGCAGCAGGAGAGCGAGAAGCGCATCGACATGGACGATGTGCACCGCGAGGCCCTGCAACGCGCCGAGCAGGACGGCATCATCTTCATCGACGAGATCGACAAGATCGCTGGCGCGGAGCGCGTCGGCGGGCCGGACGTATCGCGCGAGGGCGTTCAGCGGGATATTTTGCCGATTGTCGAAGGCAGCGTCATCTCCACAAAATACGGCCCCGTCAAGACGGACTACATACTCTTTATCGCCGCGGGCGCGTTCCACACAGCCAAGGTGAGCGACCTCATACCGGAGCTGCAGGGACGCTTTCCGATCCGCGTCAAGCTGGATGATTTGACGCAGGAGGACTTTGAGAAGATCCTGACCCAGCCGGAGAATGCGGTGACCAAGCAGTATGCCGCGCTGCTTTCGGCGGACAACGTAAGCCTCAGTTTCACGCAGGACGCGCTTCGGGAGATCGCAAAGTTTGCGTATCTGGCCAATGAGAACACCGAGAACATCGGCGCGCGCCGCCTGCATACCGTTATGGAGAACCTGCTCGACGACATCTCCTTCAACGCCAACGGTCAGCATCCGCAGATCGATCTGGCCATCGACGCGGCATATGTGGACGAGCACCTGGGCGAGGAGTTTCACGAGGACGATATCCATAAATACATCCTCTAGGCCGGTCGGTCGGGCGAGTTTCGGCCCGACACGGCAACCAACGAAGAAGGAACGAAGGCATTTGCGGAAACGATGCGTGAAAACAGCCGTGCTTCTGGCGCTGGCCGCCGCTCTCTGCCCGCTGATGATCGGCTGCGAAACGGCGGCGGTGCAAGTGGCGGATTTTGCGCTGGCGACGCCGTCGCCCACGCCGCAGGTCATCTCCATTCAGGAGATCGACGAGCAGACCGCGCAGTACGGCATTACGGTGGTTACGCAGTACGAAGGCGAGCTGCAGGAGGACGAAGCCGGCCTCGCGGAGGAAAGTGAGCGCATGATCGTGCTGGACATGATCGATCCGACGCCGACCGAGCCGCTCACGCCTTCGCCTGTGCCGACTGCGCCGCCGGATACGCCAACGCCTGCGCCCAGCCCAACGCCGACTCCTACCGAGGAGCCGGAGCCGACCCCAAAAGCCACGGAAAAGCCCACGCGTACGCCAAAAGCGACTACGCCAAAGCCTGCCGCCACGCCGACCCCGAAGCCCGCCGAAACGCCGACGGTTGCTCCGGTGACGACGTTGCCCGTTACGCCCACGCCGACTGCGGCGCCCACCGCTACTCCGGTGCAGACGTCTTCGCAGACGCCGCCGAGCGTCAGCGGGCCATACAGCGGCGAGGATGTACTGCTGGCCGCGCGCGTGGCGTACTTTGAGTCCGCTCGTTCGGAGGAGGGCTACCGTGCGGTGGTCTGCGTGATTCTCAACCGCGTGGAGTCCGGCAAGTGGCCAAACTCGGTCTACGACGTGGTCTATCAAAAGAGCCAGTTTTCGGTGGTTGGAAAGAGCGATTTTTTGACCAAGACGATTCCGAGCAGCGTCATCGACTACGCAAACGATGTGCTCAACAACGGCAACCGCCTGCTGCCGGCGGACGTTATGTCCTTCCGAAGCGCGTCGGAGGAGAAGGACTGGGGTTCGCGCACCTTCTTCGGCACCTACGGCGGAAACGACTTCTATAGCTGACGCGGGAAAGCGCGCCAAGCGGGCAACCCCTTGCGCCGCCGCAAAGCGCGACTTGTCTGCTGCGCAGAAAGCATCATGCCGCGAGCTCTTTTTGCGCAAAGCCGACAGGCCGGTCGAGAGCGAGCGGCTGCCGATCGCTGCGCAGCACAAATGGAACCGAACGGTGGACAGAGCTCCGCCGATCAATAAGGGATACAAGGGAAAAATGAACAGAGGAAATTGGGGAAAGAAACAACATGGCAAGTAAACTAAAAATTATTCCGCTCGGCGGCATGGGCGAGATCGGGAAAAACATGACCGTATTCGAATACGGCAACGATCTGATCGTCGTCGACTGCGGAATCAGCTTTCCGGACGACGACATGCCCGGCATTGACGTCGTCATACCGGATATGACATACCTGCGCGAAAACCGCGCAAAATTCAAAGGCTTTTTGATCACGCACGGGCACGAGGATCATATCGGCGCGCTGCCTTACGCGCTCAAGGAATTCGACGTGCCCGTCTACGGGACGGCGTTTACCATCGCGCTCATCGAACACAAGCTGGAGGAGGCGCGCGTTTCAAGTAAGAAGCTAACCGTCGTCAAACCCGGAGACCACGTCGACCTTGGCTGCTTTAAGGTGGAGTTCATCAAGACGGGACATTCCATCGCAGGCGCAGTCGCCCTCGCGATCAACACGCCGATCGGCACGGTGATCCACACCGGCGACTTCAAGGTGGACTTTACGCCCATCGACGGGGAGCCCATCGACATCATCCGCTTTGCGCACTATGGTGCGCGCGGCGTGCTCGCGCTCCTGAGCGACAGCACGAACATCGAAAGTCCCGGGCACACGC
>JAEWQH010000005.1 GCA_023399275.1 Bacillota bacterium | reverse complement strand
ATACGACGTCGTTACCCAGTAGCGCCGTTTCTTCAATTTTCTACCCCACCGTCGCGTTCCATGTTGTTCCTATCTCGCAAAAAACCGCCCAAGCAATTGGACGGTTTTTTGTTGCATTTTCAGGATGCCGTCAGGTCGCCCGCTCCGCACGCAGGCACGCCTGCACGACGTGCGCCATGAGCACGGAGTTGGTCACCGTGCCGATGCCGCCGGGCACGGGTGTGATCGCGCGCACGACCGGCTCCACGGCGGGAAAGTCCACATCTCCGATCATGCCGCCCTCCGGCGTAAAGTTGATACCCACGTCCAGCACTGTCTGCCCCGGCGCGGCATACGCCGCACCGACCACGCCTGCGCGCCCCGCAGCCGCGACCAGGATCTCCGCCCGCCGCGCAACCGCGGGAAGATCCACGGTCTTCGTATGGCAGATGGTCACGCTCGCGTTTCTTTGCAGCAGCAGCATCGCCACGGGCCGGCCAACCACGAGGCTCCGGCCGATGACCGCGACGTTCTTCCCGGCCGGATCGATTCCATAGTGGTCCAGCGTCTCCAGACAGGCCTGCGCCGTACACGGCGGGTAGCCGCACCCGCCGCCCGTAAACACGCCGGCGAGAGATCCGTCCGTAATGCCATCCACATCCTTCTCCGGCAGAAGCGCGGCACGCACCGCCGCATCGTCGATCTGCGCCGGAAGCGGGCGCAGGATCAGGCAGCCGTGGATAGCGGCGTCGCGATTGACCGCCTCGATCTCGCCAAGCAGCACCTCCTGTGAAACCGTCTGCGGCAGCGCGATCCGCCGCACCGCAACGCCGACGGTCTCCGCACGCTTGCACGCCGCACGTTCATAGGCCAGATCATCCGACTTTTCGCCAACGCGCAGGATGGCAAGCGACGGCGTCACGCCGCGTACCGAAAGCGCCGCAGCATCCGCCCGGATCCATTCATTCATCGCGGAGACAACCTCCGCGCCCGTGAGCAGCTTCGCCATATCGCGCCCTCCTGTCCTCAAAACAGCCCGCTGATCCTGCCGGATTCGTCCACGTCGATACGCTCCGCCGCAGGCGCCTTCGGCAGCCCCGGCATGGTCATGATGTCCCCCGTGAGCGCAACGATGAAGCCCGCCCCCGCGCTCACGCGCAGTTGGCGCACGTTGAGTGTGAATCCGCGCGGCGCGCCGAGCAGCGCCGGGTTATCCGAAAATGAATACTGCGTTTTCGCCATGCACACAGGCAGGCCGCCGAACCCCAGCTCGGTCAGCCGCTTGGCCTGCTTCTTTGCTTCCGGGCTGAATGAGACGCCGTCGCCGTGGTAGACGCGCTTTACGATCGCCTCGATCTTCTGCTCGATGGAGAGCTCCGGCGCATAGCTTTGCGCAAAACGGTTTGGTTCTTCGGCGGCGCGACAGACCGCCTCGGCAAGCCTTCGGCCGCCTTCGCCCCCCCTTGCCCAGACCTCGGAACGCTCGACGGGCACGCCCAGCGCACGGCATCCCTGCTCCACCAGCGCCAGCTCCGCCTCCGTGTCGGTCGGAAAGGCGTTGACGGCCACCACGCAGGGCAGGCCGAATACGCCGCGAATGTTCTCCACGTGCTGCAGCAGGTTCGGCAGGCCCTTTTCCAGCGCGGCAAGGTTCTCATCCGTCAACGCATCCTTCGCCGCACCGCCGTGATGCTTGAGCGCGCGCACGGTCGCAACCACCACCGCAGCGGCGGGTTTCAGCCCCGCCATATGGCACTTGATATCGATAAATTTCTCCGCGCCCAGATCCGCGCCGAAGCCCGCTTCCGTTACCGCGTAATCACCCAGCTTCAGCGCGAGGCGCGTGGCCGTTACGGAGTTGCAGCCGTGGGCGATGTTTGCAAATGGCCCTCCGTGCACGAATGCGGGCGTGTGCTCCAGCGTCTGCACGAGGTTCGGCTTGAGCGCATCCTTCAGCAGCGCCGCCATAGCGCCAGCCGCGCGCAGATCCCCCGCCGTCACCGGCTTTTCGTCGTAGGTATAGCCGACGATGATGCGCCCGAGCCGCGCCTTGAGATCGGCCATGTTCGACGCAAGGCAGAGCACCGCCATAACCTCGCTGGCCACGGTGATGTCGTATCCATCCTCGCGGGGTACGCCGTTGACGCGCCCGCCGAGCCCGTCCACCACCGATCTAAGCTGGCGGTCGTTCATGTCGACGCAGCGCTTCCAGGTGATCCGCCGCGGGTCGATGCCCAGCACATTGCCCTGATAGATGTGGTTATCCAGCATCGCGGCAAGCAGGTTGTTCGCCGCGCCGATGGCGTGAAAATCGCCCGTGAAATGCAGGTTGATATCCTCCATGGGCACGACCTGCGCGTATCCGCCGCCCGCCGCGCCGCCTTTCATGCCGAATACGGGCCCGAGCGAGGGCTCCCGCAGTGCGACGACCGCACGCCTGCCGATTCGATTCAGCGCGTCCGCAAGGCCGACCGTCGTCGTGGTCTTGCCCTCTCCCGCCGGCGTCGGCGAGATGGCGCTCACGAGGATCAGCTTTCCGTCGGAACGATTTTCCAACTCGTCGAGCAGGCGGTTGTCGATCTTTGCCTTGTAGCGCCCATACGGCTCGACGCAGCGCTCGGGGATTTCCAGCGCGCGGGCGATATCCGATATGGGGCGCATTTCGCAGGACTGCGCGATTTCGATATCCGAAGGGTGACTCATCCATTTCTCCTTGCCTGGCGGGCATATTTGCCCGGATTTTATCCGAGATACAGCAGTATCTATTGTAGTATCCCCGTGTTCCATCCGTCAACGCTTTCCGGAAAACGAAAAAGCACGCGTCTTCGCGTGCTCAGTCTGTCAAAAAAGCCGGTTGTTTGGCGAGATGCCTGCCCTTTTCCGGCCTCCTGTCGGGCCTTCCGGTCGGCAAAGAGTACAAGGGGTCCGCCCCTCTGGGGGGCGATCCGTTACGGCGGCGCTCGAAGGGATCCGCACACCCTGGCCGCGTAGCCTACGCGTTTTGCTGACGAAGCATCTCCTTGGTCTTCATCAGCCGCGTCAGGTTGCCGCGCTCGTTTTCATCCAGCTTCATCTGGATGCGGCGGATGGCCTCCGTGATCTGCGGGATCATGACGTATTCCAGCGCGTTGACCCGGCGGCGTGTCTTTTCGATTTCGTCTGCCAGCCGGCCGCAGGCCTTTTCGATCTCCGCAAGCTGAACGAGCAGCGGCAACACCTCCGCCAGCAGCTGCACCGAGAGGTCGAGATCCGCGCTCGTGGTCGCGAACCCGTAGGGGTAGGTAAACCCCTCCTGCGCTGCGACGGTGATCTTCGGCACCTGGATGGAGAGCACCTGCTGAACCCCCGCGTCGACCTCGGCGGCACGGGCGGGGTACAGCAGCGCTTCCTCGATCTGCGCAGCGCTCATGGAAGCGCGCGCCAGCACAAAGCTCTTCATCGCGCGGGAAAGCTTCTCCTCCACCTCCGTGCGGAGAGCCTGATTCTGGCGGGCGAACGCAATGAAACGGCGCACGAGCTCGTCGCGCTTATCCTTCATCATCTTGTGCCCGCGAACGGCGACCTTCCTGCGTTTTTTGAGGTTGCTCAGCTCCATGCGGGTCGGTTTTGCCTGGATTGCAGCCATCGGCTACGCCTCCTTGGGGTAATACTTCTCGATCAACGCGTCCTTGATGCGTTTGAGTTCCGACTTGGGCAGTATGCCAAGCAGCTTCCAGCCGAGATCGAGCGTCTCCTCGATCGAGCGATTTGCATAGTACCCCTGCGAGACATACTCCTGCTCAAACGCGTCGGAAAACCTGGCATAGAGCTTATCGATGTCGCTCAGCGCCGCGTCGCCGAGAATCACGGCAAGCTCCTTTGCATCCTTTCCGCGCGAATACGCGGAGAAGAGCTGGTTCATCGTATCCGCATGATCCTCGCGCGTCTTGCCTTTGCCGATGCCCTTGTCCTTGAGACGCGAGAGGGACGGCAGCACGTTGATCGGCGGGGTCAACCCCTTGCGGTAGAGCTCGCGCGAGAGGATGATCTGCCCCTCCGTGATATAGCCCGTCAGATCGGGGATTGGGTGCGTCACATCGTCCTCAGGCATGGAGAGGATCGGAATCATCGTGATGGAGCCTTCGTTACCGATGATTCTGCCCGCGCGTTCATACATGCTCGCAAGGTCGGTATAGAGGTAGCCGGGATAGCCGCGGCGGCCCGGCACCTCTTTGCGCGCAGCGGAAACCTCGCGCAGCGCCTCGGCGTAGTTCGTGATGTCCGTAATGATGACCAGCACGTGCATGCCCAGCTCATACGCCAGATACTCCGCGGCGGTGATCGCCATGCGCGGGGTTGCGATCCGCTCGATGGCGGGATCGTTGGCGAGGTTGATGAACGTAACCGTCTTTTCGATGGCGCCGGTCTTTCTAAAATCGCTGATGAAGAAATCCGCTTCTTCAAACGTGATGCCAACCGCGGCGAACACGACGGCAAATTTCTCATCCGAGCCGAGCACCTTCGCCTGCCTTGCGATCTGCGCCGCGAGGTTAGCGTGCGGCAGGCCCGAGCCGGAGAACACCGGCAGCTTCTGCCCGCGCACGAGCGTGTTGAGCCCGTCGATGGCGGAGATGCCCGTTTGGATGAATTCGCTCGGGTAGTCGCGCGCGGCCGGGTTCATGGGCGTGCCGTTGATATTGAAATGCCGCTCGGGGATCAGCGCGGGGCCGTCGTCGATGGGCTTGCCCATGCCGTCGAAAATGCGGCCGAGCATATCCGGCGCCACATCCAGCTCGATGGACTTGCCCAGAAAGCGCGCTTTCGAGGTGCTGATCTGCAGGCCTTGCGAACCTTCGAAGAGCTGCAGCAGCGCCTTATCCCGGTCGATCTCCAGCACGCGTCCGCGGCGGATGCCGCCATCGCTCTGCTCGATCTCCACGAGCTCGTCGTACTTGACCCCCGCAACCTGCTCAACGAGCATCAGGGGGCCGACGACCTCCCGGATGGTTTTGTATTCCTTACGCATACGCTTCGCCCCCTTCCGTCAGCGAACGAAGCTGCTCGCTAAGCTCCTGCATGATCGTGTCGAACTGGCCCTGCACGTTTTCCTCGGGCACGTATTTGAGGCGGCCGATTTTTTCGCGCACCGGCAGGCGGACGAGCTTGCTAAAAGGCGCATCCGCCTGCAGGGCGGCGAGGCTTTTTTCATAGCACGTCATGATCGCCTTGAGCAGCAGATACTGCTTCTTCGGCGAGGAGTACGTATCCACTTCATGAAACGCGTTTTGGTGCAGGAAATCCTCGCGGATGCTGCGCGTGCTCTCCAGCGTCAGGCGGTCGCGAAACGAGAGCGCGTCGATGCCGACGAGGCGGACGATCTCGTCCAGCTCGCTCTCCTCCTGCAGCAGCGCCATGGTCTTTTGCACCAGGGCGGTCCATTCGGGCGAAACATGTTCGTTGAACCAGCCCTCGAGCCGGTCGAGGTAGAGCGAGTAACTCTGCAACCAGTCGATGGCCGGGAAATGGCGCGCATACGCAAGCTTGCTCGACAGGCCCCAGAAGACCTTGACGATGCGCAGCGTCGCCTGGGAGACCGGCTCCGAGATGTCGCCGCCCGGAGGCGAAACCGCGCCGATGGCTGAGACGGCGCCTTCGCGTCCCTCGCTGCCCAGCGCGCGCACCGCGCCCGCCCGCTCATAAAACTCCGCAAGCCGGCTCGAGAGGTACGCAGGGTATCCCTCCTCGCCGGGCATCTCTTCGAGGCGGCCGCTCATCTCGCGCAGCGCCTCCGCCCAGCGCGAGGTCGAGTCCGCCATGATCGCCACCTGGTAACCCATGTCGCGGAAGTACTCCGCGATCGTGATGCCCGTGTAGATCGACGCTTCGCGCGCGGCGACCGGCATATCCGAGGTGTTGGCGATCAGCACCGTGCGCTTCATCAGCGACAGGCCGGTGCGCGGATCCTTCAGTTCCGGAAACTCCATGAGCACATCGGTCATCTCATTGCCGCGCTCGCCGCAGCCGACGTAGACGATGATATCCGCGTCCGCCCACTTGGCAAGCTGATGCTGCACGACCGTCTTGCCGCTGCCAAACGGGCCGGGAACCGCCGCCGTGCCGCCTTTTGCGACGGGAAACAGCGTATCGATTACGCGCTGGCCGGTGATCATCGGCTCGCGCGGGGCGATCTTTTCCGCATAGGGCCGGCCCTTTCGCACGGGCCATTTCTGCAGCATCGTAACCTCGGCGACCGAGCCGTCCGCCCGTTCGATCTTTGCAATCGGGGTGACGATATCCGCCTCGCCGTCAAAGATCCAAACGAGCCGACCGGACAGTGCCGGCGGCACCATGACGCGGTGAAGCACCGCCTCGGTCTCCTGCACGGTGCCCAGCACATCGCCGCTTGTCAACTGCGCGCCGACTTCGGCAACGGGCGTAAATGCCCATCGCTTCTCATGGTCGAGCGCGTTGACCATGATGCCGCGGGTGATGCGATCCCCCGCCTGCTCGCGAATGAGGTTGAGCGGGCGCTGGATTCCGTCGAATATGGACTCGATCAGTCCCGGCGCAAGCTCCACCGAAAGCGGCGCGCCCGTCGATTCAACGGGCTCCCCCGGTCCGATGCCACCCGTCTCTTCGTATACCTGAATGGACGCCTCGTCGCCGCGCAGCTCGATGACCTCACCGATCAGATGCTTGTCGGATACGCGGACGACGTCGTACATCTGCACGTCCGCCATACCGCCGGCCACGATGAGCGGTCCCGAGACCTTGATGATCGTTCCTTGCATGCTGCTTACCCTTTCATCGTCGTAAAGAATCATAAACGCTGATGCGCCGCGTCGGGCCGCCCCGTAAACGGCGCGAATGCTCGAATGAACCGGCCTCCGCTAGGATTGGCTGGAGAGGATATCCATCCCCACGGCCTTCTCCACGTTTTGCCGGAGCACGCGCTCGCCGACGCCACGCGAGCCCTGGTGATCGGGAATCGGGACGATGGCGGGATACGCCTGCCCCTTGTATTCCTCTATGGTCTCCACGCAGGCCGCAAACAGCTTCTCCGTCACAAACACGGCGGCATAGCCCTCGCGCGCGAGGCGGTGGAGCGTGCGGTTCGCGCTCTCCCCCTCGTCCTCAAAAAAAACGTCCAGCCCGACCGCTTTAAACAGGAGCACGGAATCCCGCGCGCCGATCACGCCAATTTTAGCCATACAGTTCCCTCAGCCTTTCCGATATGACCGCGTCGTCCAGCCCATTGCGCTTCACAGTCAGAATCAGCCGCACGGCCATCGCCTCACGATCCCGCGCGAGGTAGTAGCCAACGAGCGGGAAGATCGTTGTCCGCTCATGCCGGTGCGCGTTGACCAGCGAGAGCAGGTAGTCGTCCCGCGTCTTTTCCAGCATCGCGATGCTGCCGCCTACGAGCATCCGGCCCAGCCCAGCCTGCAGCGCATCCTTTGCCACGCTTTCGGAAAGCACCTTCGTCAGCGCGTCGGCGGAGAGCTCGTAGGCGTCGATGAGTGCATCGCACCGCACGCCCGCCTCCGGCAGAATCACCTCCTTCAGGTCCTCCTTCTGCGCGCCCATCGCCCGCATGCGCAGAAACGTGATCAGGTTGTTGAAGTCGCACATGGCGGCAAAGTACTGGCGAATAAACGGCTCGCGCATGCCCGCGGACGTCTCGAGGCAGTGCGCATGGTAGCCATAGTCGATGTAGACGCTCACGAGCTGCGGCTCCGGCGCGATCTTCAGCCTCGTCTCCAGCCGATCCATCGCCGCGCGCATATCCTGCGGCAGGGCGTCGTATCGTCCCTCGGCGACCATGGCGCCAAGCTGATCGCGCGAGAAGAGCCCGCCCTCGAGCCACGCCGCAGCGTCCGCGCTGCCCAGCATGCGCGCCTTGACGAGCACTTTGAGGTTGTGTGCGTCCACCTGCAGCAAAAACAGGTTCGTCAGCGCTTCGTCCGGCGAGAGTTCGCGAAGCGTCGCGGCGGTTTGCCTGCGCACGGATTCGATCATGCGCTCCGTGTCCTCGCCGCCGGCATCCGGCAGGTCGCCGTATTTTGCGTCGGCAAGCAAACGCAGCGCATCCTCCAGCGAGCCCTCGGCCATGCGGCGGATGGCGTCCCTGCCAAAGAGCGACTTCTCCAGCGCGCTGATGCGCGCGCCGGCATAGACGTAGCTTGGCTGTGGCATGAAACCCTCCCTTCGCTCAGTCGAAGAGCAGTCGGTAAACCGCGGTCTCTTCCGCGTCGCGCACTTCATCCAACAGCGAGCGGAACGAGCAATCCTTCTCGTAGCCCTCCCCCAGCAGGATAAACCCTCCGTCGATCACGGCGTCCTTCTGCGAGAGCGACAGCTTCTTTTCCGTCATGGCGGCGGCAAGCTGCTCCAACGCGGCGCGATCCGCCCGCGCGGGGACGATCGTCTCCCCGCCCTCCGCCTGCGCGCCGAGCAGACGCGCGCAGATATCCCTGCGCGCAGGCGCGTCGAGCGCGAGTACGGCCCCGTAGCAGCGGGCAAACGCCTCGTCGATGAGCGCGCGCTTTTTGCGCAGCGCATCTTTTTTTGCATCCAGCGTCGCGCGCGTGACGTATCCGCCGATGAGGCTCTTTGCGGCGGCTTCCCGCTGCGCGAGCAGCTCCGCGCGGCGCGCGGCAACGGCCCCGTCGCTCTCGCGCCAGATTTCGCGCACTGCAACCTCCGCCTCTTCGCGCACGGCGCGCGCCTCGGCCTGCGCATCGCCGACGATGCGCTCCGCTAGCTTATTGGTTCCGCTGATGGATGTCGTTGCCATTGGCTGCTCCTTATCGTGCAAAAATCGATGCGCTTATCCAACCTTCACGCCGTTGACGAGCAGGAAGGAGATCAGCAGCGCGAGAACCGCGTAGGTTTCGACCATGACGGTCATGAGCATCGCCTTGCCGAACTCCTCCGGCTTCTTGGCTACGAGGTTGATCCCGGCCACGGCGACCTTCCCCTGCGCGATGGCGGAGAGCCAGCCGCCAAACGCCGCGGGACAGGCGGCGAGCAGCAGGTTGAGCCCATTGGTCACGGTGACCGCCTGCGCGGCTCCGCCGAGCAAGCCGGCCTTCGTAGCGATGACGAAAGCGATGAGCAGACCGTAGATCCCCTGCGTTCCGGGCAAAAGCTGCAACAGCAGGCAAGAGCCGAAGCGATCGGGATCCTCGGAAACAACCCCCGCCGCCGCCTGGCCCGCGATGCCTACGCCGACCGCACTGCCGATGCCCGCCAGCGCCGCGGAGAGAACTGCGGCCGCCGCCGCCAATACGATGCCCCAGTTGATGTCCATGGTAGAAACCCTCCTTATACTGCTTGCTGCCCACGGCAGCCGTTTATTCGCGAACAGGCGCGTCCGCGCCCGTGATCCGCACATGCTTGGTCCGATACCCAAGCGGCCGGAACGCCCTGCCGCCCGCTTCGTAAAACTTGCCGAAGAATTCGACGTATTGCAGCCTCGCGGTGTGGACAAACGCGCCGAGCGTATTGATCGCAAGGCCGAATCCATGCAGCGCAACGAGCAGCACGCAGGCGATGATGGTGCCAAGGATCTTAAGCAGGATGTTCGGCGAGGTCATGAGCATTCTGCATAGATCGTTGAACACCGTCGCGATCACACCCGTCGCCACGCCGAGCGCAAAGAGGCGTGAGTACGACAGGATGTCCGAAAGGTATCCCGATATCTGATAGAGCTCAAAAAGCCCCTGCGCAGTCCTGCCGACCGGGCTTTTCGACTCCCTGCCCTTGAAGAGCAGCAGCGTCGCCGCTCCCGGGATCGCCACATACAGCCCGATCTTACCCACGAAGGCCGGCACGCCCGCGACGGCGCCGGACACGCCGAACACGACCAGCCCCACCAGCAGGAGCACCCAGGAAAACGTATCGAGAAAGGCGGTTCTCCAGTCCCCGCGCGAGAGCGCGATCTTCATCTTGAGCCCCAACCCGAACAGCACGTGTAAAAACCCGAGTCCGAAGCAGATGATCAGCATGCCGATCGGGTCCGTCATCGGGTCGAGAATCAGCGGAAAACGATCCGTCGTTCCAAAGACCGTGTCGAAATCCATGCCGAAGAACGTGCCTACGAGCAGGCCCCAAATGACCGTGGAGAGCCCGCCCCAAAACAGCACGCGCGCAAACCCCGCCGTCCCCCCGGTCGGCTTTTTTAGCTTGATATAGAGGAAGCACAGTAAGGAAAGAACGAGCCCGTAGCCCGTGTCGCTGAGCATCATGCCAAACAGCAGCACATAGAAGGGCGCCATATACGGCGTTGCATCGATTCCGTTTGGATCGGGGCGCGAATAGAGGTTGGTCACCTGCTCAAACGGGGTGACAAATGCGTTGTTCTCCACGACGGAGGGCGGCGTCTCCCCCTCCTCCGGCTCGCGCACGTCGAGATAGTATGCCTCGCTCACTGAGGATACCGCCCGCTCCGCGTCGGCTTGCCGGTCCGCCGGCAGCCAGCCTTCCAGTCGGAATGTCGCCGGGGAGCGCAACAGTTCGGACGCGGCCAGCGCCCGGTCGCGCTCGATGACGGCCGCGTCATACGCGCCTTCGATCAGCGACGCGCGGCCCGATGCCGCCTCGCAGATCGCAGCCTCCAACTCCGCCTTCTTCACGCCGAGCGTTCGGTTTTGTCCGGACAACGCCTCCATCGCCTCTGCGGGCGTACCCGCCATCTTTGGAAAGACATAGTCGGTCCAGTCGAGCGACTTGAGGAAATTTGCAACGCTCTTTGCTTCCTCCAGCGGGCAGGCGACCACGCAGGTGCGCCGGATCCCCTCGTTGAAGAGCTGGTATTCCGCTGTTGCATCGACATCCGCAAGCTTTTCCACATCGGAAGCCGCAATCAGGCCGGTGAAATACTTCACATACCGGCTGCCCTGGTAGGTCTGCATGTCCGCGGGAAACGCGTGCCAGGGGCGAAGCGCGTCGAGCAGGGATTCGTTTTTGTCGATCTGCGTCTTCACCGCGGCAAGTTCCCTGTTCAACGCGGCGAGCCTGTCCGAAAGCGCGACCGCTTCCGGCAGCATAGAGAGAAGCTCCGCCGCCGTGGCCTCCGGTGGCGCAGCGAAAAAGCTTTTTTTGTCGGCGTAGAGGCGCATGGTATTCAGCGCATCGGACAGCGCCTGCACGCGCGCCCCCGCGCGCTCCAGCGCGGCGAGCGCAGCGTCGTCCTGCCCGCTCGCTATCACCTCTACCGCGCGCGTCGCTTGCAGCGCGCGCAGGATTGCCGCCTCGTCGTCTTTATGCGCAACGAGGGTCATGCGCTTCATCGAAACAATCATGTCGCCTTTGCCACCTGGTCGAGCAGATAGGAGACCGCCTGCCCCAGCCGCGCCGAAGCGGCCGCGCAGAGCGCATCCGCCTCCTGTTCCAGCTGTGCACGCATCTGCTGCGCGCGGCGCTCCCCCTCCCGCCTCGCCGCGTCCAGCTCTGCCTGCAAGGCTTCCCGATCTTCGCTCTCCAGCCCGGAAAGCGCGGTTTGCGCGGCTTCCTTCGCCTGCGCGGCCAGCTCGCGCGCTTCCGTCGCGGCATTTTGTCGAATTTCCTCCGCCTGCTGTTCCGCAACGGCTATTTCTTCGATGACTGAACGCATGGCATGCTCTCCCAACCGTGTATATTGCTTAAAAGAAGATATCGGCCTGTAACCGATTTCAGAGTGCACAAAGATCTGTTATCGCTGATTTTTAACATTATAGCATTGCGTTTTCAGAGAATTCAAGGAAAAGCGCGCAATATGGCGCTATTGTCACCGGCCCTGACCGCAAAAAACGGCTCGGAGCAACCTCCGGAAAGCCTTTTTTTGCTTCCTGTCGCAGCGTGCGCACACACCGGGTCAGCCCGCCGGCTCCGCCGCCGAAACGAAATGGATTGCGGCGTACAGCGCCTGCTCACCGCCCGCAATATGGAGCACATCCCCCGCCAGAATCGTGGAATACGGCCCCGGAGAGATGATGGTGTGCTCCGCGCGCTCAATGGCGATGATGGTAGCGCCGGTCTTATGCCAGAAATTCAGCTCGCTGATGCTCTTGCCCGCAATTCTGGAGTCAAGCGGCACGACGACCTCGTACACGACGAAAGGCGAGGGTTTTTTCAACCGCTCCGACGCGTTGATGATGAACTGCATCTTCTCGATGGCGGCGGCCGTCTCGCTTGCCTGCCGCTCCATCCACGAGAAAAGCTCGCTCTTTGCTTCGGAGACGTTCTGCATCTCCTGATTGCGCCGAATGAACTCCGCCGCCTCCTTGACCGAGCAGACCAGCACGCCGCGGTTTTTTTCGATGTCGAGAATGCCTACATCCTTGAGCATGTAGACGGCTTTTCGTATGGTCTCGGGCGAGACATGGTACTGCGAGGAGAGCACCGTCCGGCCGGACAGCGTCTGCCCCTCGGCAAACCTCCCGTTGACGATGTCCTGCGCGATGTTGATCGCGATCTTGCGATAGACCGGAACGGTCACTTTCTTGCTTTTTTCCATCGTGTCCATCCGTGGTTTGATACCGGCGCTGCCGATTTTTTCCTGCTCTGTCAGTCTATCATCAAGACGAAGCCGCGTCAAAGGGAACCGGCGCGGATCATGGACGGTCGCAAAATCCTGCATGCCAGCGCGCCATCCAAACAGTCCCTTGCGCTGATTTACTGCGTCCTTTTGTCTGTAAATTTGACACAAGTGACAACCTGTGTGTATAATATGGGATGTCACTTGTTTGAAAACAATGCAAAAGGAGATCATTAAATGAAGAAAATACACCGGTTTTTATGGATTGCTCTGGCGTTTGCGGTGCTGCTCGGCAGCCTCGCAGGATGCGCATCCTCCCAAAAGGCAAAGACGGTGCGCTTTGCCGACGTGGGCTGGGATTCGATTCTTTTCCACAACGCCGTAGCGGGAACGGTCGCCAAAAACGTGTTCGGCTACGAGTGGACGGAGGTATCCGGCAGCACGCCGATCACGCACGAGGCGCTGAAAAAAGGTGAGATCGACGTGCATATGGAGGTATGGACCGACAACCTCTCCAGCTACGACAGCGACATCGCCGCAGGTGAGCTGCAGGAGGTCGGCGTCAATTTCGACGACAACGCGCAGGGCTTCTACGTGCCGCGCTACGTAATCGAAGGGGACGCCGCGCGCGGCATAGAACCGCTTGCGCCGGAGTTGAAGAGCGTTGCGGACCTCAAGGACTACGCGGACCTGTTCAAGGACCCCGAGGATCCCTCCAAGGGAATCATCTACGGCGGCATCGCCGGCTGGGAGATCACCGAGATCATGCACAAGAAATACCTGTACTACGGTCTCGACGCAACCTACAACTACATCGAACCGGGAACAGACGCCGCAACCAGCGCGGTGCTGGTCTCCGCCTATGACAAAGGCGAAGCGGTCGTAGCCTACTATTGGGAGCCGACGTGGCTGCTGGGCAAGTATGACTTCGTTCTGCTGGAGGATGCACCGTATGATCCGGAGCTGTACTACGAAGGCAAGACGGCCTGCCCCTCCGTTCGGGTGACGATCTGCGTAAGCAACGAATTCTATGAAAGCGATCCGGAATTTACCGCCTTTTTGTCCAGCTATCACACCTCGTCTGCGATGACCAGTCAGGCGCTGGCCTACATGCAGGATACGGGCGCGAACTATGAGGCGGCGGCGGTATGGTTTCTGAACGAGAACCGCTCGCTCGTGGAAGGCTGGCTTACATCCGACCAGGCAGCCAAGCTCTACGCGGCGATCGGGTAAAGAGGTGCTATGGATTGGCTGCTGAATTTTCCTTTTGTCATCCATCTTGATACGGATGCCATCGACGCGGCCGTGCGCGGCTTTGCCGCGGCGCATTCCGCCTTCTTCAACGGCATCAAGGCGGGGCTGACGGGCTTCGTCAGCGCCATCAACTGGACGTTCAATCGCATCCCGTGGTTCGTGCTGGTGCTGCTGGTGTTCTTCCTCGGCTGGAAGGGTCACAAAAAGCTTCGTTCCGGCATCCTCTACGCGGTGCTGCTCTGCATCATCGGCATGTTCGGGCTGTGGGAGCTGATGAACCTGACGCTGTCGATCGTGCTCGCCGGCGTCATCATCGCGCTGCTGCTGGGGCTGCCCATCGGCGTGCTGCTCTCCGGTTCGGAGCGTGCCAACCAGGCGGCGCGGCCGCTGCTGGACATGATGCAGACCATGCCGGTCTTTGTCTACCTGATCCCGGCGGTCATCTTCTTCGGCATGGGCTCGGCGTCCGCCGTCATCGCAACCGTCATCTACGCCATGGTACCGGTGATCCGCCTGACCAGCCTCGGCATCCGGCAGGTGAACGCCGAGGTGGTGGAAGCGGCGCGCTCATTTGGCTCTACGCGGGCGCAGATGCTCTTCAAGGTGCAGATGCCGCAGGCGCTGCCGACCATCATGGCCGGCATCAACCAAACGCTGATGATGGCCATGTCCATGGTGGTCACGTGCTCGATGATCGGCGCGCGCGGGCTGGGGAACGAGGTGCTCATCGCGGTCAATCGCATCGAGATCTCGCGTGGATTTATCGCGGGCAGCGCGGTTGTGATCCTCGCCATCCTCCTCGACCGCCTGACGCAGGGCTGGTTTTCGAAGAAGCGGGAGGCGGGCGATGAGTAACGAGAAACGCGGCGTCATCATCGAGGCGCAGCATATCACCAAACTCTACGGCATCCGCCGCGAGGAAGCGCTCGAGCTGCTGCAAAAAGGCGCCACAAAGGAAGAGGTACTCAAAAAAACCGGCGTCACGACGGCGCTCTTCGACGTGAGTCTGGAGATTCCGCACGGCAAGATATTCGTCATCATCGGTCTCTCGGGCTCCGGCAAGTCCACGCTCGTGCGCTGCTTCAACCGCCTCCATCGGCCGACTTCGGGCACGATCCGCTTCGACGGAATCGACCTGCTCAAGCTCAACAAACCCGAGCTGCGCGATTTCCGGCGCAGAAAGGTATCGATGGTCTTCCAGTCCTTCGGGCTGATGAGCCACCGAAACGTGCTCGGCAACGTTGCCTACGGGCTGGAAGTAGCGGGTATGGGCCGCCAGGAGCGCGAGCAGCGCGCCAGGGAAGCCATTGCGCTCGTTGGTCTGGAGGGCTGGGAAGAATCCATGATCGGCAGCCTGTCGGGCGGCATGCGCCAGCGCGTCGGCCTTGCGCGCGCGCTGGCAAACGACCCGGAGGTGCTGCTGATGGACGAGCCTTTCTCCGCGCTGGACCCGCTGGTGCGCAACGACATGCAGTTTGAGCTGCTCTCCATCCAGCGCAAACTGGGCAAGACCGTCATCTTTATCACCCACGATATCGACGAGGCGTTCCGCCTGGGCGACACGGTCGCCATCATGCGCGACGGCCGGCTCATTCAGGTGGATACGCCGGAGGGCATGAGCACGAACCCCGCGGACGACTACGTGCGCCGCTTCATCGACTCCGCCGACAAATCCAAGGTGCTCTCGGTTCGCAACATCATGATCGCGCCTGTGAGCCTGATCAAGCCGGGCGACGGGATCGACCACGCGCTGCGCGTAATGCGCAAAAACGAAATCTCCTCGGTCTACGTCGTAGACGGACAGATGAAGCTGGACGGCATCCTCTCGCTGCAGGACGCCCTGCAGGCAAAGCGGGACGGCATCCCGCTCTCCGACAAGATCGTTCGGGAGATTCCGACAACGCAGATCGACGTCTCCGTTGAAGAGATCATGCCGCTGGCCGCCAGTTCCCCCTACCCGCTGGCCGTGCTGGACGACGCAGGCCGGCTGATGGGCATCGTAACAAAGGCGAGCGTGCTCTCCTCCCTGATCTGATCCGCGGCGCGTCACGCCGGGGATCCGACTGCGCCCCCCTGCGCGGGCCTTCGATCGGCGCTGCATCCGACGCGGCGCGTCCGAGGGCCCGCTTTTCTTCCTCCTCGGCGCATATGGCACGCAACCCCGGCAAAAAAAGCGGTCAAAAACAATCCTGTTTATGTTAGAATGAAAAAAATGGTCGGCAAACACTTCTGGCAGCCGCCCACGCGCGGCAACGATGGAACGAAAGGAACTTATCTTTGAATGACTATGTAAGCAAGCTGAAAGAATCCGGCATGGCCGTGCTGCCCGTTGTGGTGATCGTGCTACTGCTGCATTTCTTCGTAAGCCCCATCGACGTCGTCTCTTTGCTGCGTTTCCTGATCGCCGCTGCGATCATCGTCGTCGGCCTCTCCATATTTCTCTATGGAATCGAGCTCGGCGTGGCGCAGATCGGAGAGCACATGGGGGCGCTCATCACGAAGTCAAACCGGTTGGTCATCGTCATCATCGGCAGCTTGTTACTGGGGTTTTTCGTATCCGTCGCCGAGCCCGATCTGCACATTCTGGCAAATCAGGTGGAGACGGTCACCTCCGGTCTGATCCCCAGCTCGATCATCGTCGTCGTCGTCTCCATCGGCATCGCCGTCATGCTCACGCTCGGCATGGTTCGCATCATATTCGGCGCGCACCTCTATCTCATCCTGACTGCGCTCTATCTCCTGATCTTTGTCCTTTCGCTGTTCACCTCCCCCGGATTCCTCGCCATATCGTTCGACGCATCCGGCGCGACGACCGGCGCGCTCGCGGTTCCGTTTATCCTTGCGCTCGCCATGGGCGCCACTACGATGAAGAAGGACAGCAAGGGCGCCGAAAAGGATAGCTTCGGCCTGGTCGCGATCGCTTCGACCGGCGCCATCATCGCGGTTATGGTCATGAGCATTGCGACGGGATCGGAGCAGGTCGGGGGCGTCGTGGAAAGCTCGCTCAACGAGAGCACCTCCATCCTGCAGCCGTTTCTCAAGCAGCTTCCGCATTCTGCGCAGGAGACCGCGCTGGCGCTGCTGCCACTGGTCGCGATCTTTCTCGGCGCGCACTTCGTCAAGCTGAAGCTGAGCCGGCACGACTTGCGAAAGATCCTCTTTGGCGTGGCCTATACAGGCATCGGCCTGATCCTGTTTTTAACGGCTGTCAACGCGGGCTTTATGGACGTTGGCACGGCGATGGGCTACCGCATCGCGTCTTTGGGCAAACCGGAACTGCTGGCGCTGATCGGCTTCTTCATCGGCCTTGTAACCGTGCTGGCAGAGCCTGCCGTACACGTGCTCACCCACCAGATCGAGGAGGTCACGAGCGGCTCCGTAAAGCGCAGCTTCGTCTTCGCGGCCCTTTGCCTCGGCGTCGGCGCGGCGGTGATGTTCTCCATGCTGCGCATCCTGATTCCGCAGCTGCAGCTTTGGCAGTTTCTGCTTCCGGGCTATATCCTCTCCATCGTGCTCTCATTTGTGGGGCCGAAGCTGTTTGTGGGCATCGCGTTCGACGCGGGCGGCGTGGCCACCGGGCCGATGACAGCCGCGTTTATCCTCCCCTTTGCACAGGGCGCCGCCAACGCTGTCGAAAGTGCGGATGTACTGATCGACGGCTTCGGCATCATCGCGCTCGTTGCGATGATGCCGATCATCACGCTGCAACTGCTGGGCCTGCTGTATCACCGCAGGTCGAAAAAAAGGAGTGCTTGAAGTGACTGCGTACACAAAACGGTCGATTCTCTCCCTGATCAACGTAATCGTTCCCTCCGGCAGCGGCAGCAAGGTGCTGAACGTCGCCAAGCGGTATGGCATTACGGGCGGAACGCTCTGTCTGGCGAGGGGTACCATCCAGAATCACTGGCTCGCGTTTTTCGAGATGAACAACGTGCATAAGGAGATCGTTTTCATGGTGAGCGAGACCGAACTTGTACACCGCATCATGGACGACCTTTGCAGGGAACTGCGCCTGGATAAGAAGAACACCGGCATCGCGTTTATCTCGCCGATTGCGCAGGTATACGGAATCAGCCGCTTTCAGTGCGGCATCAATACGGAAGAAGGTATGGAAGAGATCATGTATCAGGCGATATATACCATTGTGGAAAAAGGCAAGGCGGAGACCGTCGTGGAGGTCGCGGCAAAGGCCGGCTCACGCGGCGGCACCATCATCAACGCAAGAGGCTCCGGCGTCCACGAGACGATGAAGCTCTTTGCGATGGAAATCGAGCCGCAGAAGGAGGTCGTTTTGACGATCTCCCCGGTCGAAAACACGGAGAACATCGTTCAGAGCATCCGCGACGCGCTGCAGATAGACGAGCCGGGGCACGGTATCATCTTCGTGCAGGACGTCACACGCGCATACGGCCTGTACAAGGAGCCCTGAAACCCGCGCCGCGATCGCGCGCCCCGTCATACATCCATACCCATCCACACGACCGGCATAAAAAAGCGGGCGGATCGTTCGATTCCGTCCGTTTTCTCTTTTTTCCACGAGCAGCGCGCGTTACAGCAGCAGCGCCTGGAGCTCGGCAAAGCTGCGCACGGTGTAGGTCGGCGTGACCGACGCGTCCGCAGCCGCACCAAGGGGGCAATACCAGCAGGTGTCGATGCCGGCATTTGCGCCTCCCGCGATGTCCGCCGAGAGCGAATCTCCGATCATCAGGTAGCGCTCCCTCGCATCGTCCCCGAAAAAGGTGAAGATCGCCTCAAAGTACGCCCGGTCCGGCTTTTTTACGCCCATCTCCTGCGAGATGAACACGCCGTCGAGCAGCGGCAGAAAACCGGACTTCTCCAACCGCGCGCGCTGCACGAGCGTCAGTCCGTTGGTCGCAACGGCGAGCCGGTACCGCCGGGAAAGCCGCGACAGCAGCTCAATGGCGCCTTCGAGCAAAATCGCCTGCCGGCCAAGGTTCTCCACATAGCGCGCATTCATGCCTTCCCCGTCGGCCGCGTCGCGGCCCAGGGAGATGGCAAAGTCCTCAAAACGGACGCGCTGCACAGACTTGCTGTCCAGCTCGCCCGCTTCAAAGCGCGCCCAAGCCGCTTTGTTGATCTCCAAATACCTGTGATAATCCTCCTCGCGGATGGGTGCACCGAGCTGCTCCATCGTTTGAAACAGCGCGGCCCTCTCGCCCGCCGTGAAGTCCATCAGCGTGTTGTCAATATCAAAGAGAAGATACCGATATCGCTCTTGTGTCTCTTGCCGCATGCATTCCCTGCCTTTGCGTTTGATTTTTTCCTGCGAACTACTCGGCGGCCGTCCTGACGGCGGGTTTTTCCGCCTGCGGCCGGTATCCCAGCGCATGGGAGATGTCCGCCGCGGCCTGTATCACCAGCTGCTTTGCGCGCTGAAACTCCGCCGATTCGACCGGGTGAAACATGCTCACCACCGAGAAGGAGTATGTCGGCTCGCCCTCAAAATTCAAAATCGGCGCGGCGACGGAGTGCAGCCCAACGTGGAACTCGCTGTTGTCTATGGCGTAGCCGCGCGTTCGCGTAAGGTGCAAATCTTCCTCGAGCTGCTCCGTCGAGTGGATCGTGTTCGGCGTGTAGATCTGCATCCCACGCTCCTTGATGATGCGCTTGCGCTGGGCAGGCGGCATATAGGCGAGCATGATCTTGCCCTGCACGGTGCAGTGGATGGGCAGCTTCGCCCCGACCCGGGACACGACGTGAAACATGTTGGTCGACTCGATGAAGTCGATGATCAGCACCTCGCCGCGGCTCACCATCGCCAGGCAGACCGACTCGTTGATCTGGCTTGCGATGTTCTGCATATACGGCTTTGCGATCGCGGCGACGTCCCAGTTATTGCTGACCGCGCATCCCAGTTCAAACAGACGGATGCCAAGGTAATACCGCCCGTCCTGCGGGGACTGCTCCACGATGTTATGCGCGCGCAGCGTGGAGACCAGCCGGTGCACGGTGCTCTTGGCATAGCCGGACCGCTTGGCCAGCGCCTGCAGCGCCAGAGGCTCCTTCGCCGCAGCCAGCTCATCGATGAGCCGGAGCGCTTTTTCGATTGTCTTTACTTCTTCCGTGGTTGACGGCATCGCTCCGGCCTCCTTCTCACTTCCCGCTTTTATTCTATTATAGCAGCATTCCCGCGCGGCGGAAGGACGCGATCACGCGCCCGCTCTTGATCACATACGGCCGGGAGGCGCGCGTTCGGAGCGCTTCCTGCACGTTTGGCGCATCGATGATATTGAAATCCGCCACGTTGCCAACCGCGATGCCGTATGCTTCGTCCGGGCTGAAGATGCGCGCGCTGTTCACCGTAAGCATGTCGAACATCAGCCGCGCGCTCTTCGGGGTGTTATATTGAGCAGTATACGCTCCAATCAGGCCGTAGTCCAGAGGGTCTCCCGTTCCGTAGAGATGGAACCCGTCGCAGATCGTATCCTGCGCGGTCGCCACGTTGACACCCATCTCCACCATCTCGCGGATGCGCGTTACGCCGCGCGTGCGTGGCTCCTGGTCGATGCCCATGATCGCGAGAACCTGCGTATTCGTGCAGACGTTTACGCCAGCCTCGCGAAGGAGCTTCATCACCTTGATGGCGTGGGACTGGTTCTGATAGGCGATCGAGGTGCAGTGCCCGCCGGTCACGCGCCCATAGAGTCCTTTTTGCAGCGTCAGCCACGCGGTGTATTCGAGCGTACGGTCAAACATATCCTTGGACTGGTCGATGTGCATGTCGATCAGGCAGCCGTACTTCTCCGCGATCTCGAATACCAGGTCTACATGGCGCTTCTTCTCCTCGTCGATCCACTCCGCAGCCGGCATGCCGCCCGCCACATCCGCGCCCATCTCCATGGCCTGCCACATCAGCCGCTCCGTGCCGGCGTTGCAGAAGATGCCCTCCTGCGGAAACGCAACCACCTGCAGATCACAGATGTCCTTGGTCTCTTCCTTCGCGGCGAGGACGCCTTCCAGCCCGACGAGGTTCGCCATGTTGTCGATATCGACGTTGGTGCGGATCTTGGTCGTTCCGTACATCACGCATTCGCGGATCGCGCGGACCGCCCTGCTCTTGACATCCGCAACGGTATACGCGCGCTTGATGTCGTGCATGATGCGGATCGAGTCCTCGAGCGTCTCGATGGAGCTCTCCCTGCCGCCGAGCGCAGTATACGCCTTGTCAAAGTGCATGTGTGTGTTTACAAACGTCGGCGCAGCGAGCATGTGCTCCGCGTCGATCACCCGACACCCCTCTGCAGCGGGCGCGTCGATTCGGTCAGCAATCTCCAGATATCGTCCGTCGTCTCCAACGAGAATGTCCTTCTCCTGCGCCTGATCCAAAAGAACCGCATTTTTAACCAATAGCATCGTTCCGTTTCCCTATCCTTTCTGCTGTAAGAAATCCATATCCCTATACGTTGTATCTATCGTGTTCTTATCCTCAGTATACCGGAGAAATGAAAATGATCAACGCCGGTTATTCCGAATATCGGAATATATGGTTCTCTATTCAGAACATTTGATCCGTATTGGCACAAAGTGCTTGCTGCCGGTTTTGAATTGATTTTATACGATTCCTTCATTCGATTATTTCGCAATATTCTCTCCCGGTTTAAGATCCCCTCAAAATCGTCAAAAACAGCATAAAAATATTCCATATTTTGGAATTATAATTCTAATATATAGAATGCCCTATCGAAAACGCAGGACAATCATCGATTCCCTTCATTTTGCACGGTATTTTAGGCCTTTCGCCTTTTCCGTGAAATCACAACTGCAGGAATACCATCTGACACCATTCCGCGCTGTCCTATTTTTATATATTATATATATTATCAATTTGACACGCATTCCGATCAAACCTATAATAGGCTTAATCTTAGCGTTGCATTCTTTCGAGCTCCAATCGAATCAGTGTAGCATGCATCACCGAATCCAATATTTCCATCCTTGCCCTACTTGTACAGGCAAAATCTGACGGTATTCCATCGGCTTAAAGCGTTTGCTTGACAAACCTTTTTGCAATACAGATTTCATAATGGAGGAAAGCATTGATGAAAAAGGCTCTTGCATGGTTACTCGCTCTGGCGATGGCGCTGTCCCTGTTTGGCTGCGCATCGACCGCCCCTGCCGCCGCGGAAGCTACGCCCGAGACTGCCGCGGAAGAACCGGCCGAAAGTGAAGCGACCGCCACCGCGGACGCGACCGCGGCCGAGGACTACAGCAAGTACCGGATCGTGGCGCTTCTGCCCGGCTCGATCACGGACAACGGCTGGAACTACATCTGCTACGACGCGGTCCAACAGATCGGCGAGAAATACGGCTGCACCGCGGAGTATATCGAGAACATCGCCGTCTCCGATATGGGCGAATATCTGAATATGTACGGCGAGGACGGCTACGACATGGTCATCGTCCACGGCGCACAGTTCGAGGCGGTTACGACCGAGATCGCGCCAAGCTACCCGGACACAAAATTCTGCCTTTCCTACGGCTTTAAGATCGACGGCTCCACCGACGCCAACCTGAAGGACACCGCAAACCTTGCCTACGTCGGCCCGGTCGGGATGGGCGTCGTCATCGGTGGAATCATGGGGATCCTCACCGACACGGACAAGGTCGTCTTTCTCGGCGGGATGGAGACCCCTGCCATTGCGGATATCGTCAGCGGCATCGCCGCAGGCGTTCACCTCACCAACCCCGACGCAACCGCGACTACAACCTATATCGGCACGCTGACCGACCAGGATATGGCGCGTGAAGCTGCAAACGCCTTCATCGACCAGGGTTACGATGTCGTCTGCGCCTCTGCCAACAGCGCCCAGCTCGGCTGCCTATGGGCCGCCGAAACCGCGGGCGTCTACGCCCTTGGCTTCAACAGCGATCAGTACGAGATCGCGCCGAACGCGGTTGTCCTGAGCGTTATGCGCAACTACAGCTATATCTACATGAACGTGTTTGAATCCCTCATCGCCGGCAACTGGCAGAGCGGCAAGGTCGCCTACGACCTCGATCAGCAGGGCACACTTGTTTCTGACTGGCACGGCTGGGATGAAAAGCTCCCGGCGGAAAAAGTCACAGCCATCAACGACTTCATCAGCAAGATCTTCTCCGGCGGCTATGCCGGCCAATATTAACGCATAACGCAACAGTCTGGGCGCATAGGAAACTCTGCGCCCAGACTGCATCTATCTCGAGCATCCGTGCTCGACCACAAATTGGAGTAAAAGAATGAAAAAAGCGGGCACTGTTCAACTCAAGCCGCAGGCTGCCGGCGTGCTGCGGCAGCTGCTGGTCTCCGTGGCGGCAATCGTGATCGCGCTGCTGCTGGGCATGGGGCTCATCGCACTGATGCAGATCAGCCCCGCCAAGGCGTTTTCCGCTTTGTTGGAAGGCGCGTTCGGCAGCAAGAAGTCGCTCGCCGAGACGCTGGTTAAAATGACGCCCTTGCTCTTTACGGGCATGAGCTACGCGCTCGCAAGCCGCTGCGGGCTCACCAACCTCGGCATGGAAGGGCAGATGTATATCGGCGCGCTCTTTTCCGCCTACTGCGGCATCTACGTTGGCGGGTTGCCGCCGGTTTTGCATGTTCTGCTCTGCATCGCTGCCGGCTTTGTCGGCGGCGGGCTATGGTGTCTCATAGCGGGCGCGCTCAAGGTCTGGTTTGGCGCGAGCGAGATCATTGTAACCGTCATGCTCAACACCGTCGCCATCTACCTGATCGAGTTTATGGTCACCTCCGGCCCCATGCTGGAGCCGCCGGGAACCGTCACCGGACAGTCCAGCCCCATACTGGACAGCGCGAAACTCGGCACGCTTCTGCCGGGAACGCGCTCGCACTACGGCTTTATCATCGCGCTGATCGTGCTCTTCTTGTTCTGGCTGTTTCTCTTTCGCAGCAAGAAAGGCTACGAAGTGCGCGTATCCGGCTATAATCTTCAGGCCGCGGCGTATTCCGGCATCAATGTCAAGCAAAACATCCTGCTCGTGACGTTCCTCGCGGGCGGGCTGGCGGGGCTTGCCGGTGTGAGCGAGGTGCTCGGCGTACAGGGGCGGCTCTACGCGCAGTTTTCGCCCGGATACGGGTTTGACGGCATCGCCGTCTCGCTCATCGGCATGAATTCCCCCGTCGGTATCCTCTTTGGCGCGCTGCTTTTCGGGGCGTTTCGCGCGGGCGGAAACCGGATGCAGATGCGCGCGCAGGTACCGGACGCCATCGTCAGCGTCATTCAGGCCTTCGTCATCATCGCCGTCGTCGCAAGTCAGATGCTGCTCGAAATCTGGAACGAGCACCGTCTGAAAAAAATGCAGAAGAGCAGGGAGGCGTAAACCAATGGATCTTATCACAACCATCTCCGGTTGGGTTGCAACCGATATCCGCCTCGCCACGCCGCTCCTGTTTGCCGGGCTCGGGCTGGTGCTGATGAACCGCGCGGGCATCCTCAACATCGGCGCGGAGGGCACGATGCTCATCGCCACGCTGATGGCTGTCGTCGGCTCATACTACAGTGGCAGCGTGTGGATCGGTCTGCTGTTTGCAATGGTCTCGGGCGCCGTCGTCGGGCTGTTGTTCGCGCTGTTGACGGTGACGCTCCGGGCAAACCAGGTCGTCGTAGGCGCGGCGGTCAATATCCTCGGCAGCGGACTGTCGGCCACGCTGTTTCGCATCCTCTTCGGCGTGAGCTCCACCGTGCCGCTCATCGACGTCTTCCAGCCGCTGGGGATCCCGCTGCTCAAGGACATCCCGTTTATGGGCGCGGCGTTCTTTCAGCACATGCCGGTGGTCTACATCGCGTTTCTGATGGTGCCGGCGATCTCCTACTATCTGTTTCGCACGCAGTCCGGGCTCAACCTGCGCGCCGTCGGGGAAAACCCGAAGGCCGCGGACACGCTCGGCATCAGCGTCTACAAAACGCAGTATGCGGCGATCATCGTCGGCAGCATGATCATTGCGATGGGCGGCGCGTTTATGTCCACCGGGCTGACGAAGTTTTTCTCGGAGGAGATGGTCTCCGGACGCGGCTTCATCGCGCTCGCGGCCGTCATCTTCGGCCGCTACAAGCCGCGCGGCGTCATGATCGCCGCCATGGTCTTCATGGCGGGCACGGTCGCGGGCAACGTGCTGCTGGCTTCATCCTCGAGCATTCCCTACCAGTTCCTGACGATGCTGCCTTATCTCTTTACGATCATCGTGCTGGCGTCGTTTGCCCGCAGTGCGGTCGCCCCGGCGTCGCTCGGCAAAGCATACAAGAGAGGGTGAGGTGATACAGCTATGGCACCGATACTGGAAATGCGGCATATCTTCAAGATCTTCCCCGGGGTCGTCGCCAATGCGGACGTGAACCTCTGCGTCGAGCAGGGCGAGGTGCACACGCTGCTCGGCGAAAACGGCGCCGGAAAGAGCACGCTGATGAACTGCCTCTGCGGGCTGTATAAACCCACCAGCGGCGAGATCCTCATCGAGGGCAAGCCGGTGGAGTTCTCCTCGGCGAAGGATGCCATGAACATCGGCATCGGCATGGTGCACCAGCACTTCATGCTGATACCGACCATGACCGTGGCGGAGAACTGCCTGATCGGCGCGCGCGGCACGAAGCTGGACCTCAAAGCCGCGGCAGCAAAGATCCGGGCGCTTGCCGAGCAATACCATATGAGCATCGACCCTAACGCGCGCGTTGCGGATCTATCCGTAGGCGAGCGTCAGCGCGTCGAGATCATCAAGGCGCTGTTTCGCGGCGCGCGGATTCTGATTCTCGATGAACCGACCGCCGTACTGACCCCGCAGGAGACGGGCGAGCTCTTCCACATGATCCACAGCCTGACCTCGGGCGGATTCACCGTGCTGTTCATCAGCCACAAGCTCAACGAGGTCAAGGAGATCTCCGACCGCGTCACCGTGCTGCGGCAAGGCCGCGCCTGCGGCACGCATGACATTGCAGACTGCGACGCCTGCAAGCTGGCGCGCCTGATGGTCGGCCGCGATGTGGACTTCACCATCGAGCGCCAGCAGCAAAGCGCAGAAACGCCTGTATTGGAGGTTTCGCATCTGACGCTGTCGGCGGGGGACGGAAAGAAACTGCTGGACGATATCTCGCTGACCGTACACGCAAACGAGATCTTCGGCATCGCCGGTGTGGATGGAAACGGACAGAGCGAGTTGGTGGAGTGCCTGACGAACCTGCGCAAATCCAGCGCGGGCGAAGCACGTTTTCAAAAGATGGACCTGCTCAAGTGCTCCACCCGCGTCATCATGAAAAGCGGCGTGTCCCACATCCCGCAGGATCGCCAGAAAACCGGCCTGATCCTGCCCATGACGCTGGAGGAGAACTTCATCCTGCAGGACTACTACCGTCCGCAGTTCGGGCGCGGCGGCCTCTTCAAGCGCTCCGCCGTCGCGGCCTACAGCGACCGGCTGATCCGCGACTTCGGCGTCAAGACGCCAGGGCGCATGGAGCTGGCGCAAAACCTATCGGGCGGCAACCAGCAGAAGGTCATCGTCGCGCGCGAGATCAGCCGCTCGCCAAAGCTGCTGATCGCCATGCACCCCACGCGCGGGCTGGACGTAGGCGCCATCGAATACATCCACAAGCGCATTATGGAGCAGCGCGACGCCGGCGTCGGCGTGCTGCTGGTCTCCACCGAGATCGAGGAGGTTCTAAAGCTCTCCGACCGGATCGCGGTGATGTACGAAGGCCGCATCATGGGCATTGTGAAGCCTGCACAGACCACCGTGCAGCAGCTTGGGCTCATGATGGGTGGCATGCGCCTGGAGGAGGCGAACTGCCCGGCGGTCTGACACGCCTTTTACCCAAAAAAGCTCAAAAAACCGGACTGTCCACGCGCTTTTCAAAACAGCGCAGCCAGGACAGCCCGGTTTGATTTATTTTTGCATTGCGCCCGCCTCGCCTCGCCCCGATGCGAATGCGCCGGCCGGACATCGGCTTGACAGTCGCCGGCAATTCGTTTATCCTAAAACATATCGTTTTAATAGGAAAAGGAGTTCCGGCAGATGAGAATTTCCGCAAAGGGCCGCTACGCGCTGGCATCCGTCGTATACATGGCGCAAAAGAATCAAGGCG
>JAEWQH010000128.1 GCA_023399275.1 Bacillota bacterium | reverse complement strand
GACGAGGGTGTTTCCGCAAGTGAGCGCCTCCGCCTCGTGCAGATCGCGCTTGCCAGGGAGGACCGGCTGATCGCGGGCGATCGGGAGATCTTGCGCGGGGGGCGGAGCTATACGCTCTATACGCTGCGCGAGCTGCGGGAGGAAAACCCCTGTGCGGAGCTTTTCAACATCGTCGGCAGCGATACGCTGGCGGATCTGCCAAACTGGCATGAGCCTGCGGAGGTGCTGCGGCTGGCGGAGGTGCTCTGCGTGCCGCGCGTGGGCATCGACCGCGACGACGCCGAGGCTGCGCAGATGCTGCGCGAGCGCTATGGCGCGCGGGTGACGCTGCTCTCCGCCAAGGCGGACGCGGTCTCTTCCACGCAGATCCGGCGGCGGCTGGCGGAGGGGCTTCCGGTGGAGGGGCTTTTGCCCGAGCGCGTGGAGCAGGCGATCTACGAAGGCGGGGCGTATTTCCCGCAGACGCTGCGCGCCCTGCAGGAAAAATGCCGTGCGGCGCTCGTTCCCAAACGCTACAGCCACGTCTGCGGCGCCATGCGCGCGGCGGAGAGGCTTTGTGTTTTGTGGGGGCAGGATGCGCAAAGGGCTCGGATCGCCGCGCTGCTGCACGACTGCGCAAAGTGCCTTGATCCGCGCGCGCAGGAGGTGCTCTCCGGCGACGAGACGGGGATCGCCCCCGTCTACCATGCGTTTGCGGGCGCGGTGCTGGCAAAGATGGAATATGGCGTGACGGACGAGGCCATCCTCCGCGCCATCCGCCTGCATACCACGGGGGATTGGGGCATGACGGATTTCGACGCGCTGATCTATGCGGCGGATCTCATCGAGCCTACGCGCGCGTTTCCGGGCGTGGAGGACTACCGCAGCCGCATAACGGAGGACATCGATGCGTTTATGCGCTATGCGCTCCGGCGCGTCTCGCGGCTGGTCGAGCAAAAAGGCGGGCGGGCGCACCCCGCGTCGGCGCGGGCGATCGATTGGTATGAGCAAAGGCAACGCGGCGCTGCGGCGCCGGACGCGCGGCAGCAAACAACAAACAATGACACGGAGGGAAGCAATTGAACGAAGCCATCAAGCAAAAGGCGCTCGGCGTCTGCGACATTCTCTATCAGAAAAAAGCACTCGACATCGTCGCCATCCACGTGGCGGACAAGACCATCGTTGCGGACTGGTTCGTCATCTGCAGCGGGCGCGCCGTGCAGCAGGTAAAGGCGCTGGCGGAAGAGGTGGAGGCCAAGGCGGAACAGCTCGGGCTTACGCTGCGTCGCAGCGAGGGATACGGCGAGGGGAAATGGATCGTGCTCGATTTTGCGGATATCCTCGTGCATATCTTCTACCCGGACGAGCGCAAGTATTACAATATGGAGCGCCTCTGGGACGAGAACGACAGCGCGATTCGCTACTCGCAGCAAAAGGAAGAGGAAGCGCGCGAAGCCGCGCGGCTGAAAAGCGAGCGGCAGCAGTAATCCGGCGTTTTTTATAGCGGCAAGCACGAACGGCCCGCCGGCAAAACCGGCGGGCCTTGCCGTCTCCGGATACTGCGCGAAACGTGCGCCATGAAACGGCGGCATTTGAAAAAATCGGAAGAAATTGCAAACACTCTGCAACGATTTGGGGATTTGCGCAGTGTTGCAGATAGAAGGGCGTTTGGCGGTTTGCAATCGAAAAATGATTGTGTCATACTGAGGCAGAGATGCGCCTGTTCGCCCACGAAACCCGGTTTATCCGCCGCTCTCCCGCCGGACTCCCGCCGCGGGAAAGCAAATGTATCTTATGAAAAAACACAAACAGGAACCCACTGCGCGCGGCAGCCGACTTTCCGCCGCGCTGCGGAAAGGAGCGCATATGAACCTCATCAAACATAGAAAATGGATCGCGATACTGGCCGTGCTGGCGCTGGCGGTCTCTCTGCCCGCGGCCGCGCTGGCGGAGGAGGATACCACGCCGCCGGTCGCCACGCTGTATTCGCCGAGCGGAACGCAGGCCGCGGCGACGGCAAACCAGAAGATCATCTTCTCGCTCAGCGAAAAGGTCACGCCGGTTGCCGGAAAGAACATCACCCTTTCGGACGGCACGACCACCTGCACGGCAAATGCAAACGCGGGCACGCTGGTCGGCGACGCCTCGCTCGGCCCATGGTATGTCGTGTACGACCTGAGCCACTTCCTCAACGTCACAGCGCCGCTGGTCTCTCTTGCGGCGGGCGCGAACTATACGATAACCGCCGAAGCGGGCGCGTTTACAGACGCTGCGGGCAATGCAAGCGCGGCGGCGACGGGGTCGTTTACAACCGCAGCGGACGGTAGCCTGCTTGCCGTAGTGTTCACCACGACCAATGCAAACCAGACCGTAACGGCGGGCGGAAGCGCCATCGTCAGCGGCCAGGCGGTTGCGAGCGGGACGGCGGTCGTATTCACCATCCCCGCGGACGGCAGCTATACCGTGGTGAAGCAGATCAAGCTCAACGGCGCCGCATCCCCGGGACTGGATCTTTCCAACTACACGCTTGCAGGTGATCTTGAGGTCTATTTCAAGCGCACCGCCGGCGCGCTCTCGGGCACACCCGCCATCTCCGGCAACGCTTACTTCGGCGGTACGCTGAGCGCCGACCTCTCCGGCATCAACCAGACGGATACGAGCGGCATCACGCTCAGATGGGTGCGCGTGGACGGCGCGACCGAGACCGAGGTCGCTTCCGCCGGCGCGGGCACGCAATATACGCTTGTCGAGGCGGACATCGGCAAGGTGATCCGCCTGGATGTGACGGATGCGACGTTGACCGGCACGCTGAGCGCCTCCACCGCCACGATCGCGAAAGCGCCGTTTACCGGGACGGTGACGGCTCCCGCAGCGCAGAGCGTGACGGATACGAGCGTTACGCTCGCCGCGCTCAGCGGCTATCAGTATAAGCGAGCGGACGGCGCGTGGCAGGACGAACCTGTGTTCACCGGCTTAAGCGCGGGAACCGCCTACGACTTCTATCAGCGCGTGAAGGAGACGGCTACGACGCTCGCCTCCGACGACAGCGCCAAGACCGCCATTACAACCACGGCCAGCCTCAGCGGCACCGCGGTCATCACCGGCGCGGCGCAGTCCGGCAAACAGTTGACGGCGTCGCTGAGCGGCTCCAACGCCTCCGGCACGATCACCTACACATGGCAGCGCGCCGGCGCCACCGTCGGCACCGGCCAGTCCTATACGCCCGGCAGCGCGGATATCGGGCAGGTGCTGACGCTGATCGTCACGACGAGCGAACAGACCGGCTCGCTGAGCGCATCCACAGCCGCGGTGCTCAAGGCGGAGAATGCGAACGTACCCGCCGCGCCGACCATGGCGAGCGCAACCGCAACGAGCATCACGCTCAACGCGGTCGCGGGCTATCAGTATTCGCTCGGCGGCGTATACTGGCAGGATACGACGACGTTCCACAACCTCGTTGCCGGCTCGACCTATACCTTTTACCAGCGCGAGGCGGAGAGCACGACGGCCTTTGCCTCCGCGCCGAGCGCGGGCGTGAACTTTACCACGGTTTCCGGGCTGACGGGCACGATTCTGGCCAGCGGCGAGGCGCGCTACGGCATTACGATCACCGCGAGTCTCGACGGCAGCAACAACACCGGCGCGCTCACCTACACCTGGAAGCGCGGCACGCTTGCCGTCGGCACCGGCACCGCCTACGCCGTGAGCGCAGCGGACATCGGCAACCAGCTTTCGCTGGAGGTGACGAGCAGCGTGCAGGGCGGCAGCGTGACCCGCTCGTTTGGCACGGTCGCAAAGGCATACTATGTCGGCAACGCGCCCGCCGCGCCGACGCGCTACAGCCGCTCGACCTCGAAGATCGTGCTCAACACGGTGGAAGGCTGCGAATACTCCCGCGGCGGCACCACCTGGCAGGACAGCGCAACCTTCAGCGGGCTGAAGTCCGGAACGAGCTATACCTTCTACCAGCGCTATAAGGCGACGGCGACCACGGAGGCCTCGCCCGCAAGCGCAGCCTACAAGACGTCCACCTCGGCGTCCTCGTCGGGCAGCGACGACAGCGACAGCAGCACCACGACGACGCCGAAGCCCAGCGCGTCGAACGACGCGGGCGCGACTGCGCTGTATACCTATACGCTGACGCAGGATAATACCCGCATTCTCTACTCGACGATGAAGAGCCTCGCCGAGGGGAACAAGACGCAGGATGTGACCATCAAACAGGAGGACGTGGAGTTCACCTTCCCCAAGGGCACGATGACGCAGAGCTACACGCAGCTTTGGTATGACTTCGGCACCACGATCAACAACTCCATCGCCGTGCAGACGGCGCAGCAGATCGCGGGGGATGCGTATGTGGCGGCGGTCCATTTCAACTACAGCGGCGAGCTGCCCGGCAAGGCGAGCATCCGCTTCCGCCTCGGGGCGGAGCACGCGGGCAAGACGCTCTACTACTACCTGCTCAACGACGACGACACGCTGACCTTCCAGCAGACGTCGGTGGTGGATACCTCGGGCTGGGCGACGGTCGAGCAGACGCACTGCTCGGACTATGTCTTCCTCGACCGGGATATCGCGAGCGTGAGCCCGTCCCCGTCGCCCACGCCGGAAGCGACCGTCTCCCCGCTGGCAACGCCGAGCGCCTCGCCCGAGGGCAGCGGCGGTGGCTTCGGTTCGGATGGGTGGCTCATTGCGGCGATCATCCTCATCGCGGTGGCGCTCATCGTCGGCGGCATCTGGCTCTATACCAAGAACCGCGGCGATCGGATAGAGGACGAGGACGACGAAAACAACCTCTTCTAAGACCACGGTCACGATCGATCCATGACGCAGGCCCGTTTCGGAATCATCCGAAACGGGCCTGCCGCTTGTCCTGCGCTTATTTTCGCCCGGGCGTTACAGGCTATCGCCAAAGTCCGCGCGGAACTTTGCAACCAGCTTCTGCTGCCAGTCTCCGATCGGCTCCAGCCGGCCGAAGAAAAAGCGCAGCGTCGCCGGCTCTTCCACGAAGTTCAGCCCGCCAATGAGATGGCGGTTCTCATAGAGCCAACCGATGCGGTCCACCGCATAGAGCACCTGACTCATGGTGAATACGCGCCGCGGGAGCGCGAGGCGCACCAGCTCCATGCTCGCGATGGGCTCCGTACCGTCGGGTTCGCGCTGCTCGGAGAGCGTGCCGCGCTCCATGCCGCGCACGCCGCCCGCGATGTAGACCGCAGCCGCTAGCGCCGCCGCGGGGTATGCGTGGTCGTCGATATGGGGGAGGAACTTACGCGCGTTGATGTGGCAGCCGAGTCCGCCCGGAGGGGTGACGACGGGCACGCCGCGCTTTTCCAGCTCCTGCGCCATAAATGCGATGAACTGCGGGCCCTGGGAGATGACGCTTTCGTCCATCGTCTCTTCGAGTCCGACGGTCATGGCCTCCATCTCGCGTACGCTCATGCCGCCGTAGGTCAAAAACCCTTCAAACAGCGTGATGAAGCCCTTCATGCGCTCGTAGTGGGCGCGCTCGTTCATCGCGATGCCTCCGCCGCGCGCAAAGCCGAGCTTGCGGGCGGAGAAGTAGATGATGTCCGCGTTGGCGCAGACGGCGCGCGTAATCTCGCGGATGCTCATATCGCGGCAGGCTGCCTCGCGGGTCTTGATGAAATAGAGGTTGTCCTGCAGCAGGCTTGCGTCCAGCACGACAGGGATGCCGTTCTCGCGGGCGATGTGCGTCGTCCGGGTCATATTCTCCAGAGAGAAGGGCTGCCCGCCGATGAGGTTGGTGCCCGCCTCGAGGCGGATAAAGGGGATTCGCTCCTTGCCGTTTTGCGCGATGCAGGCGCGGAGCTTGTCCAGATCGATGTTGCCTTTAAACGGCAGGTCGCTTTCGGGGTTGAGCCCTGCGTCGGTGAGCAGCTCCTCAACCCGCCCGCCGACGCGCGTGATGTGCGCCTTGCTGGTGGTGAAGTGGAAGTTCATCGGCACCACGTCGCCGGGGCGGACGAAGGACTCGGCGAGGATGCTCTCGCAGGCGCGGCCCTGGTGCGCGGGGAGAAAGTAGGCGGTGCCAAACAGCTCGCCGATCTTCTGCTCCAGGCGGTAGTAGGTGGCGCTGCCCGCGTAGCTGTCGTCCGCAACCATCATGGCTGCGACGGCGCGGTCGCTCATGGCGTTGACGCCGCTGTCGGTGAGCATATCCAGAAACACGTCCTCATTCTTCAGCAAAAATGTGTTGTTGCCCGCGGCAGCCATGGCTTTTTGGCGCGCCTCCACCGGCAGCAGATTCAGCTTTTGCACCACGCGCACCTTGTGCATCTCGAGGGGCAGGCTCGCCCCGGAAAACAGTTTGACTTCGCCCATTGGCCGGATCCTCCGTGTTGTGTGTTATTTCCAAATTCTGCATAGCAAACGCATAAACGCAAGAATTTATCAAGGACAAAAAAAGCCCTCCTGCTGCTGCAAGAGGGCGAAGCGTCGTTCGCGGTACCACCTCGGTTTGCCGCGCTCTCGCGAGCTGCGGCCTTTGCGGGTGCGGGCCGGATGAAAGCGGCCGATACCCTGCCTTTGATAACGAGGGGAACCCCGGCGCAACCCTACTCAGGCGGCGAGTCGTGCTCGCGCGGCCCGTTCAGGCGGCGGCTGGTTGCGCGTATTCGCGGGCGCTCCCGTCTGCCTTGCACCATCCGGCAGATCTCTTGCGGGCGCGTTGGGGCGGAAAAACCGCCTTTCCGTTACTGCTTCGCAGTCATAGCCTTTGTCGATTCCTAAGCAGTATAAATAATATAGAATATATTGTCAAGCGGCAATCTCGTATCCCGGCGCGTGCGAAACGCGCCGCCAGGGCGCACCGCGCGCCGGATGTAGCGAAAAGTTCACGAAATGTTCTTTGCACAGTTCTGATACGGGTTGTATAATGGTTGCGTTATATTGGATGGACTATACGATGGAAATCATTCTCGCTTCAGAACGGAGGAAGTGAATAGATGGTATGCAAAGAATGCGGCTCGTATAACGCCGAGAACCTGAGCGTCTGCAAGGAATGCGGCGCGAAGCTTCGCGAAGAGGATGCGGGCGTCAACAGCGCGGAGACAACCGCCGCCGGCGAAGACGGACGGCCCGCGCGCGATTTCGTCAAACCGCCGGTCTGGCCCAAGAGCGCTTATGCAGGTGCGCCCGAGAAGCCGCTGAGCGCGGCCGCATCCGACGCGCCCGCGCCTTCGAGTGCGTTTCGCCCCACCATTCCGCCGCGCGCTGCGGCCAGCGCGCCCGCGCAGACTTGCCCGCACTGCGGCAAGCCGGTGCTTTCGGACGCGCCGTTTTGCGCCTACTGCGGTCAGCGCGTCACCGCGGACGCTGCGCCTGCGAGTGCGCCTGTTTCCGCGCGCCCCGCGGCAAAGCCCGCGCAGCAGCCTGTCCGCGCCGCTTACGCGGCCGATATCGGCGAAGACGACGAGTTTGAAGACGACGAGTTTGAGGACGACGAGGACGACTACAAGCCTGCGAAGGCAGCCAAGCGTTCCGGCAAACTTGCGCGCCGCGCGAGCGAAGACCTCGACGAGTTCGACGAGGACGACGGCGAAGCGTACGACGAGGAATATGACGAAGAGTTCGACGACATGCCGCAAAAACGCGGCAAGGGAACGACCATCCTCTTCTGGGGGCTGATCGGGCTGCTGCTTGCGCTCATCGTGGTGTTTGGCCTCTATATCGCCAAGAAGAACTTCGACGGCGACGTGGGCAAGATGTTTGCTTCCATCGGCACCATCTTCAACAAGGGCGGGTCGGACGATGTGAACGCAAACGATCCGAGCTCGACTGCCGACGCCGGGAGCCAGATGTACACCGCCACGATCACGGAGTCTACCGACCCGACCACAAACGAAGTCTCGTATCTCTTGGATATCGCGGCGCCGACGGGCAGCGTCATCCGCGTGATCACGGACGCGACGCTCACGACGGATACGGCGACGGTTGCTTCAAACGACCACATCATCATCAACATCCCGCGGGATGTGTTCATGCCGAACGCGCCGGTGGATTCCGAAACGCTGACGCTCAAGCCAAACATCCAGGCGATCTCGCCGGATGGGCAGACCATGCAGATCACCATTCCGGAGATCACGGTCACCGTTCCGTCGCTTTCCATGACGGTTACCGAGCCGCTGTCGGACACCGTCAACGCGACGTATGACAACAGCCCGATCGCCATCATGGGCCAGGTGAACGACTACGACAGCGAGATCGCCGTGTTCGTCAACGACGAGCAGGTCTATGTGGACAGCACCGGCTTCTTCACCGCCAGCTATACGCCAAAGGCGACCGTGGCGGCGGCGACCACCGTTCCGGAGAGTACGCCGGAGGCTGCCGAGACCACTGCCGATGGAACCGAGACGCCCGACCCGGCGGCGACTGATGAAGCGGACGCCTCCGCCGAGGAGCCGGATGCCGACACCGTTGCGGACGAAACGGATACCGTCCCGGTTGCGACCGGCAGCACGGAGACCATCGTCATCGAAGCGCGCAAGAACAACTATGTGACCGCGCGCAAGGTGATCACCGTCGAGCCGTATGTCATGCAGACCATGTCGTTTGTGCTCGGTAACGATCAAAAGGGCCTCTCCTCCGCGGAGGGCAGCGTGACCATCACCGGCACGTGCACTCCGGGCGCGCAGATCACCGCGACCAGCAGCTCCACCGACGTGACCTTCGGCCAGCCGACCGTCACCGAGACGGGTACGTTTACGTTGATCGTCTCCGTCGCCAAGGTCGGCGCTTTCGATGTGGAGCTCGTCGGCAAGCTGGAAGGCTACTACGACGGCACCATAACCGCGATTGTGGAGCGCCCGCCGTCGGTCTCCTCCAGCTCGTACAGAAAAGCCGCGGCTGATCTTTCCAAGAATATCGACAAGATCAAGGCCGGCACGACCACGAGCGGGGACTTTGTCTTCACCGGCCGCGTGACGGAGATTATCGCCAGTGAGCCGTACACCATCTTCCGCGTGCAGATCTCGGAGGGTGTGGAGGTCATCGTCGCCAACCGCAGCGAGAAGTCAACGATTAACGCCTCTGACGTCAAGGAGAAAAAGCAGATCGCGGGCTCGCTCAAGGGACTTTATACCGATGGCACCACTCCGTATATCTGGGGCTGGTTCATCTGGAACAAGTAAGCGCCGCGTGAAGATCTGGGCAAAGGTACTCAAACACCACAAGATCATGCAGGAGGCCGTGCGGGAATTTCCCGCGCGGCCTTTGGATGCGCAGGAGTGGGGCCAGCTGATCGCGCAGATCGTCAAGCCGCTGGACCTCGCCAGCCCCGTGCTGCTGAGCAAGCATGTGCAGGAGCTGCACCGCTTCAACCGCACGTGGTTTACACAGGCGGATTTTATCGAGAGCATTTCATTCGACCGTTTTGAGCTTGAGATCTTTCCCGAAAAGAAAAAGGATCGGGACGGCTCGTCCGCCTTTGGGGAGGATTGAGCGATCATCAAACAGCAGGAGGACAACAGCATGGATGTGAAGACGTTTTCGTCGCTCGTGCCGCAGGCGGCCGAGCAGTTGCCGCGCGGCGCGTTTTTGACCGTCGGCGGGGAAACCTGGAATCCAATGACCATCGGCTGGGCGCAGTTTGGCGTAGTCTGGGCGCGGCCGGTCGTCACCGTCATGGTGCGAAAGAGCCGCTTTACGCACGGGCTGATCGAGCGCGCGGAGAGATTCACCGTGAGCGTGCCGCGCGCAAAAGAGATGGCAAAGGAGCTGGCTTACTGCGGCTCGCGCTCCGGCCGGGACGTCAACAAGGAAAAGGAGCTGGGGCTCAAGCGCATCGCGCCCCGCGCAGGCGGTGCCGAGGGCGTTGACGGCTGCGGCGTGGTGTTTGAGTGCAGAATCGTGCAAAAGCAGCTGCTTGATCTGGATACGCTCGACCCCGAGCTGCGCGCAAAGTTCTACGGCAGCAACCAGGCGCTGGCAGACGGAGATCCGCATGTGGTCTACGTCGGCGAAGTGCTCGCCGCCTATTCGCTCTAGCCGGAAGATCATCGCAGAGCCGCCCGCTGCTTTACGCGGGCGGCTCTGCGTGTCAAAAAGAGCAGGGATAGCTTGGCACCGTGGCTCCTAACCCGTGGATTCCGGCCGCATCGGCTCTGCCGGTGCAACGGATCGCTCTTTGGGGGACGGGCTCCCCGTTTTCGTTGCTCTGGCTTCCCGGTACAAAACAAAGCAAAGCCCCCGCCGGCGCGTCAAGCGCGTCGGCGGGGGCTTGTGTCCTTCCCCCCGCGCGCGGACCGGCCGGGGGGGGGTGGCCGGTTCGCACGCATACTTTTTCGGGGGGCGCGCCGCGGGGAGGGGGCCCGGCGGCGTCTATGTCACCGCCCGGGTGAAACCCGGGCGAGATGACCGGTCTTTGGGCCGAAAGCCCGGCAGCGGGTTACTGATCGGACGGCGTATACTCGCCGAAGGTAACGTTCAGCGTCTGCTGCTGGCCGTTTCTCTGGATGGTCAGCGTTGCGGTGTCGCCAGCGTTTAGGGAGCTGATGACGCTGGAGAGCACGGAGTTGGAGGTGATCTCGGTATCGTCCACCTTGAGGATCAGGTCTCCTGCCTGCAGCCCGGCCTGTTCCGCGGCGCTGCCGGAGACGACCTGAGCGATCTGCACGCAGGTGGTGCCGCCGCCGAAGAAGTTGCCAAAGTAGCCGCCGCCCGTGCCCGAGGAGAGGGTGACGTCCTGCGTATACACGCCGAGGTACGCCCTGCCGAGCACGTAGCCATGGTCGATGAGGTTCGCGATGATCGTCTTGACGCTGCTGACCGGGATGGCGAAGCCGAGACCCTCGGAGTCGCTGCTGCTGGCCTTTGCGTTGACGATGCCGATCAGTGAGCCGCTGGCATTGAAGAGTCCGCCGCCGGAGTTGCCCGGGCTGATGGCTGCGTCGGTCTGAATCAGCGTCATCTCGGTGTTTTCCACCGTGACTTCGCGGCTCAGCGCGCTGATGATGCCGCTGGTTGCCGTTCCGCGCAGCTCGCCGAGCGGATTGCCGATGGCGATGACGTCCTCACCGACCGTGAGCATGTCGGAGTCACCGAGCGTTGCCGGGCTGAGCCCTGTAGCGTCGATTTTGAGCACAGCGAGGTCGCTACGCGAGTCGGAGCCGACGAGCGTTGCTTCATATTCCGTGTCGTCGTTGAGAATGACCTTGATGGTATCCACGCTGTCGATCACGTGCTTGCAGGTGACGATATACCCGTCGCTGGTGAGGATGATGCCGCTGCCGCTGCCCGCCTGCACCTCCTGATCGGTGCTGTCGCTGCCGCCGCCGAAGGAGAAGCCGTACCCGGCGCTCGCAGTGGTATAGGTGTCTATGCCTACGACCGAGGGCGCGGTGAGTTCGATGATCTGCGCCTTACTGAAGGTGGTGGCGAAGCTGCTGGCGGAGGCATTGGCCAACCCGGCGCTGGCGCTGGACGCGGCCTCGCTGAGCGCGCTGCTCGCCGATTGCTCCGACTTGAACGCGGAGAGCTGTTCCCCGACGTATTGCCGCGTATATAGGCCGCCGAGCAGGCCGCCGAGCAGCACCGCAACCAGCGTGAATACGATCAGCGTCGAGATGCGCACGCCGCGTTTTTCACGGCGCGTCTGCGTGTGCGCGCCGCTTTCGAGCGGGGCGGGGGTGGAGTAGCGCTCGTACCAATCGTTGTTTTGATCCATAAGTATCGCTCCTTTCGGGTGAGCTCTGTCTTTGCGTGCGGGCGGGGCGCTGGGGAAGCGTCTGTCCGCCGGTTTGGGTTTGCTGCGTCGTGCCGGAATCCGTATGAAGCAGACCGCGGCAGCCGTTTCGTTGCTATGCAATCAGTATAAAAAGTCAATATGGCCATCCCATAGTGCGCTTTTGAAAAATCTATGGAAGATTTGGGCGTGATTGTGGCAGCGCCGCCGGGGCTTTTGTAATTTAGGCGGTCGAATTCTCCGGCCGGGTTGTGCTATAATACAACATCATACGGTTGGGGGAAAACGCCGCGATGCGTGGGGTTGCCGAGGGAATCGCTGTTTTTTTGCTTGGTCTATTGCTCTGTGGCTGCGCCGGCGCGGCAAATGCACAGGTCGCCGCGTCTATGCCGGCCGAGGCCGCCCCGGCGGCCGCGCCTGATCCGACCCCGGCGCCGACGCCTGCGGCCACGCCCGCGGTCACGCCTGCTCCGACCGACACGCCCGTTCCGGCCGTGGACGCGCCGTGGTATGCGGAGCGAAACGAGTTGATCCGCCGTATGATCCGGCAGTACCGGCCGGAGTGGAGTGAAGAGCGGATCGACGAGGAGCTCCGCCTGATGTATATCGACCCGGATCGGCCGATGGTCGCGCTGACGTTTGACGACGGGCCGGTGCCCGGCGTGACGGACGGAATCCTCGACGTACTGGAGCGCTACCATGTCCGCGCGACGTTTTTCGTCTGCGGCTGGCGGTTTGGAGACGAGCGCGTGCGGCAGCTCGCGCGGCGCGCGGTTGCGCTCGGCTGCGAGTTGGGCAATCATTCGTATTACCACGAGAATATGCAGGAGGAGAATATCGTCGCCAAGCGCCAGTCGGTCCAGCGGACAAACCAGCTCATCTATGAGGCCGCGGCGTATGAAGCGCGCGTACTGCGCCCGCCCGGAGGGCGCAGCGACTGGGATCTTCAGCGCGTCGCGCGGGAGGAGAACATGGCGGTCATCCTCTGGACGCAGAGTGGAAACGTGCATGAGACCGATCCCGGGAAGATCGCGCAGAATGTGGAAAAGCAGATCGTCGACGGCGATGTGCTGTGCGACGGGGATATCATCCTGCTGCACGACACGAAAACATATATGGTGGACGCGGTGGAGATCATCGTTCCGCGGCTGCTGGAGCAGGGCTACCAGCTCGTTACGGTCTGGGAGTTGATCAACTGCTCGGAGGAGGGCTTTGTCTCCGGCGAGCGATACGACTGCCAGTGAGCGAAAGCCGCGTGCAAGAGCATGTTTCGGAACGATCGCGATATCATTCAAATGGGAAAGGAACGGAACACATGAAACCACTCGTCATCATGTCCGACTTTGGTCTTGCGGACGGCGCGGTCAGCGCCATGTACGGCGTTGCGTACTCCGTCTGCGAGCAGCTCAACATCTCCAGCCTGACGCACGAGATTCCGCAATACAACGCCTGGGAGGCGAGCTATCGCCTCATACAGACCGTCGGGTACTGGCCCAAGGGCACGGTGTTCGTCTCCGTGGTCGATCCGGGCGTGGGGTCCACGCGGCGCAGCATCGCCGTTGAGACCGCGGCGGGGCAGTATATCATCACGCCGGATAACGGCACGCTCACGCACATCAAGCACATCAGCGGTATCGTTGCGGCGCGGGAGATCGACGAGCGGGTCAACCGCCTGCCGGGCTCCGGTGAAAGCTATACCTTCCACGGACGGGACATCTACGCCTACACGGGCGCGCGGCTTGCCGCCGGCATCATCGACTTTGCGGGCGTCGGCCCGGCTGTCGATCCCGCCGATGTGGTGGAGCTGCCCATGGAAGAGCCGGCGTTCGACGGCGCGTGCATCCGCGGGGATATCGACGTGCTCGATGTGCGCTTCGGCAGTCTCTGGACGAGCATCCCGCGCATGCTCTTTCTCAAGCTTGGCGTCCAGCACGGGGGTTCCGTCGAGATCAAGATTCAAAACGGCGCGCGGCTGGTCTACCAAAACGCGCTGATCTATGCCCGTTCGTTTGCGGATGCGTTCATCGGCGAACCGCTGGTCTACGTCAACAGCCTCGATCGCATGGCCGTCGCCATCAACCAGGGCGACTTCGCCCGGGCATACAACGTCGGCACCGGCGCGCCCTGGACCATCACGATGCGCAAATCCGCGGGAAAGGAGCCGCAGCGTGGAGAGTAGCCGAAAGCCGGTCGTCGAGTTTCGGGCGTTTTCGTTTCAGTATTTTTCGCAGGCGGAGCCGACGCTGCGCGACATCAACCTGACCATCTATGAAGGGGAAAAAATCCTCATCGTCGGCCCTTCCGGCAGCGGCAAGAGCACGCTCGGCAACTGCATCAACGGGCTGATCCCGTTCTCCTACCCCGGCGAGATCAAGGGCAGCCTGCGCGTTTGCGGCGTCGAGACAAGGGAGGCGAGCATCTTTGCGCTCAGCCAGCATGTCGGCACTGTTTTGCAGGATCCGGACGGGCAGTTTATCGGCCTTTCGGTGGGCGAGGATATCGCCTTTGCGCTGGAGAATGAGTGTGTCGCGCAGGATGAGATGAGGCAAATCGTCTCCCGCACCGCCGCGGTGGTCAATATGGATACGCTGCTCGGCGCGTCTCCTTTCGAGCTTTCCGGCGGGCAGAAACAACGCGTCTCGTTCGCGGGCGTGATGGTACACGATGTGGAGGCGCTGCTCTTCGACGAGCCGCTGGCAAACCTGGACCCTGCCACGGGCAAGACCGCCATCGAACTCATCGACCAGATCTCGCAGGAATATCATAAGACAGTCGTCATCATCGAGCATCGCCTGGAGGATGTGCTCCATCGCCGCGTGGACCGCGTGATCGTCATGTCCGAAGGGCGCATCCTTGCCGACCTGTCACCGGATGCGCTCATGGCGGCGGATATCCTGAAGCGGCTCGGCATCCGCGAGCCGCTGTATGTCACTGCGCTGAAATATGCGGGCGTGCCGGTCACCGAGCAGCTGTGCGCCGGGCGTATGGATACGCTGGATATCGATGCCGTCAAGGATGCCATCCGTGCGTGGGACGCCATGCAGCCGGAACGGGAAAAAAAGCCGAAGGGGGAATCCATCCTCTCGGCCAGCGATCTGAGCTACCGCTATGTGGAGCTAAGACCGATCCTCAAACACCTGAATTTCTCCATCGAGGCGGGTGAGATGGTCAGCCTCGTGGGCACCAACGGCGCGGGCAAGAGCACGCTGGCGAAGGTGATCACCGGCATCTGCAAGGACCCGGAGGGCAGCCTGCGCTTTCGCGGCGAAGTCATGGACGGCTGGACGATCCATGAGCGCAGCGGCAGGATCGGCTACGTCATGCAGAACCCGAACCAGATGATCTGCAAGCCGATGATTTACGACGAGGTCGCGCTGGGGCTGCGGCTGCGGGGGCTTGGCGAGGAGCAGATCAAGCCGCGCGTGGAAAAGGCGCTGAAGATCTGCGGGCTCCTGCCGTTTCGAAAGTGGCCGATCTCGGCGCTCTCCTTCGGGCAGAAGAAGCGGGTCACCATCGCGAGCGTACTCGTGCTGGAGCCGGAGCTGATCATTCTCGACGAGCCGACGGCCGGGCAGGATTACCGGCATTATACGGAGATCATGGAGTTTCTGCGCTCGCTCAATGAAAGCGGCACGACGATCCTCCTCATCACTCACGACATGCACCTGATGCTCGAATATACGCCGCACGCCATCGTGCTGCACGCGGGCGAGATTCTGCACGACGGCACGGCGGTGCGCGCGCTCACCGATGGGGAAATCGCCGCCAAGGCGAGCCTAAAGGTCACCTCGCTCTACGAGCTGGCGACCCGCGCGGGTCTGCCGGACGGGGAGGCGTTTGTTCAGCACTTTATCGACTACGAGAGGAGCACGGCGCGATGAAGGCGAAACTCTTTGACTATGTCGAGCGAAAAAACGTCATCTACAACCTCTCGGGGGTGACGAAGCTGCTTTGCTTTCTGCTGCTCACGGCCGCGGTGATGTTCTCCTACGATATTCGCGCCATTGCGCTGATCATGGCGCTCTCGATCGTCTTTTTGAAGATGTCGCAGATTCAGTTTCGACAGGTCAGGCTGATGCTGCTGTACGTGCTGCTCTTTCTTGTGCTCAACTTCGTGCTCACGTTCGTCTTCAGCCCGACCTATGGCGTAGAGATCTACGGCACGGAGCACGTGCTCTTTCGCATCTTCGGCCGCTATGTGGTTACGAGCGAGCAGCTGCTCTATCAGGCCACCAAGACGCTCAAATACGCTTCCGTCGTGCCGCTGGGCATCATCTTCTTTCTCTCGACCAATCCCAGCGAGCTTGCCGCGAGCATCAGCCGCGCAGGCGTGAGCTACAAGGCGGCGTTCGCTTTCTCGCTGACGCTGCGGTATTTTCCCGACCTGATTCGGGATTATCAGGACATCGCGGCAGCGCAGCAGAGCCGCGGGCTGGACCTTTCGAAGAAGGAGAAGCTCGGTAAGCGCGTGAAGAACATCCTCAACATCGCGACCCCGCTGGTTTTCTCCACGCTGGAGCGCATCGAGACCATCTCCAACACGATGGATCTGCGCGGCTTTGGCAAGGAGAAAAAGCGCACCTGGTATGCGGCCAAGCCGCTCAGGCGAAACGACTACATCGCCATCTCCATCGCGCTGGCACTGCTGCTGGGCACCATCGCGCTGAGCATATTCGTCAACCACAGCAAGTTCTGGAACCCGTTTGCGTAAGCCGGCAAACGTTCGAAAAAGGAGGACACGATGAAACCCATACTGGTATTTCAAACCGATTTCACCTATAAGGAAGGCGCGGTCAGCTCCATGTACGGCGTGGTGAAGAGCGTGGACCGCGAACTGGAGATCTTCGACGGAACGCATGAGCTGCCGCAGTACGACACCTGGAGCGCTAGCTACCGTCTCTATCAGAGCCTGCGCTTCTGGCCGGAGGGGACGATCTATGTCTCCGTGGTCGACCCGGGGGTCGGGACTGCCCGCCGCGCTTGCGTGGCAAAGGTAGCGGGCGGCTACTATGTGGTCACGCCGGATAACGGCGCGCTGACGCATGTCGACCGCGAGATGGGCGTGCTGGAGGTGCGCCAGATCGACGAATCCGTCAACCGCCTCCGCGGAAAGGACACCGAGGGCGTCGCCATTTTTCATGGGCGCGATCTCTTCGGCTACACCGCGGCGCGGCTTGCCGGCGGCGTCATCGACTTTGAAGGCGTCGGACCGGCTTATCCGCTCAGCGAGATCGTGCGCCACGAAATCCTCGAGCCCTCGGCCCGCAAAGGGGTGGCGGAAGGGATCTTTGAGATCGACGACCCGAACTTCGGCAATCTTTGGACGAATATTCCTACGCGGCTGTTCTTCGAGTGCGGCTTTGCCTACGGAGACATGCTGCGCGTGCGCGTGGATCACGGGGAGGAGACGGTGTTCAACCGTCGTGTGCTGTTTCACCAGAGCTTCGGCTTTGCCAAGCAGGGGGAGCCGATCATCTACAACAATGAACTGATGAAGATCGCGCTGGCCGTGAGCCGCGGCAGCTTCAAGGAGAAATACGGGCTCTCGTTCGGCGCGCAATGGCGCGTGCGTTTCACGAAGGACTGATCATGGAGCGGGACTGCGTTTCGCAGACGGACGGAGCAGCTTGACAAAGGATATATTATATGCCTATGATGGAGCAGAACAAAACAATTCCAGGGGAGGTATTGTCAGATGAAACCAATGTTCAAAGTCACGACCAAAACCATCGTCGCAACCGGCCTCGGCGCAGCGCTGTTCGCGCTGCTGTTCATGTATGTGAAGGTGCCGACCGGCATTCCCGAGACATCCATCCAGACGGCGTACGGCCTCGGCGCGTTCTTCGCCGCGCTGTTTGGACCGATCGCGGGCGGGCTGATCGCGTTCATCGGCCATGCGCTTTCGGACGCGATTCAGTATGGCTCCCCGTGGTGGAGCTGGATCGTTGCCAGCGGCGTTTCGATGTTCCTCGTCGGCCTCGTCTATCCGAAGCTGCGGGTGGAAGAGGGCGAGTTCGGCTGGAAGGACGTCGTACGCTTCAACATCTACCAGATCTTTGCCAACATCATCGCGTGGATCGTCGTCGCCCCGGTGCTCGACATCGTCATCTACGCAGAGCCGGTAAACCTCGTCTTCACGCAGGGCGCATTCGCCTGCCTTTGGAACGCGATTGCCAGCGGCGTCATCGGCTCGCTGCTGCTTTTCGCCTATGCCAAGATCCGCCCGAAGAAGGGCAGCCTCACAAAAGAGGAAGACACGGGAGAAGAATCGCTGAAGGTAGAGGAATAGTCCCTGCCGACGCGCGGGGCTTTCTGCGCGTACCCGGGAAGGCGCCTTGCTCCGGCCTTCCAACCAACCGCGGCGCGGGGAATTGCCCCCCGCCGCGGTTTTCCGTTTGCCGCCCAAAGAGACTTTGCGGCAGATCACGCTTTGCCCGCCCGGGCGGCAGGCCCGGCGCAACCGGGATCTGCGGGTTCGGGCTGCGACCTGGGAGATTCCGGGGCTTTTTGACGCGCCGCCGCCGGGGCGCACACCGGCAGACGATACGCTTTTTTCGGCTCGGAATCAAAAAATGCGGAGGAATCCAAGGCAAACGAGGGCAAAACAAACTCTGATTTTGTATCATAACAGAAATTTGCTCGGGTTGACTTTTCGTTTGATACCATTTAAACTGTCGTTGTGGATTTGCCAATTCACGTTTTGAAAACAACACACGTCTGCATTGACAAATCTATCAAAAAAAGAAGAGAGGAAAACTACAAATGAAAAAACTGGTAGCAATTCTGCTGACAGTGCTGGTGGCGTTTTCGATGTTTGCCTGCAAAGCGACCAACACCGACACGCCCGCGGCAGAGGAAGGCAAAAAGGTCTACAACGTCGTCAGCCTTGTCAACGGCAACCTGGGCGACAAGTCCTTCTTCGATTCCGCCGAGTCCGGCCTGAAGGCCCTTCAGGATGCCGGGCGCATCACCTACAAGACCATCGAGATGGGCGGCACGGACGAGGATCAGCCGAAGTGGCTGGAGACGCTCTACGAAGTCGCCGAGTCCGGTGAGTACGACCTGATCGTCGTCGGCACGTATCAGATGCCCGACTACCTCAAGGAAGTCGCCACCGCGTATCCGGATCAGAAGTTCCTGATCTATGACGACACCTCCTATGTCGGCGCGAACGCCAACGTCGTCAACGTCAGCTACAAGCAAAACGACATGGGTTACCTCATCGGTGTATTTGCGGCGGCCATGACCACCGAGACCTCCGTTGCCAACATCAACGCGGAGAAGGTCGTCGGCTTTGTCGGCGGCGTGGACAGCCCCGTCATCAACGACTTCCTCTACGGCTTCCTCGAGGGCGTGAAGGCGACCGATTCGGAAGTCAAGGTCGATACCCGCTATGTCAACAGCTACGTCGATACCCCGACGGCCAAAGAGATGGGCCTGTCGATGATCAACGACAACAAGGCCGACATCCTCTGGGGTGTTGCGGGCCTCTCCGGCAACGGCGCTGCGGAAGCGGCGCTCGAATCCGGCAAAGCCTACTTCATCGGCGTGGACTCCGATCAGGAGCTGACGCTCTCCACCGAGCTTGCGGCCATCACGCTGACCTCGGGCCTCAAGAACATCGGCAATTCCCTCGTCTGGATCTTTGACGAGTGGGATGCGGGCCGCACCTACTGGGGACAGCTCGTCAACCTCGGCCTCACCGAGGGCGGCGTCGGCATCGTCACCGACAAGAACTTCGCCAAGCTCGCGCCGCAGGCCGTTCAGGATAAGGTCCTGGCAGCCGAAGCCGCGATCAAGGACGGCACCATCGTGGTTCCCTCCGCCATCGGCGACGACACCAACTCCGTCGTGACGCTGCGCGACTCCATGCAGCCGTAATCCGGCGGACACAACACGCGATATCTCGTAAGCATGGCTTATGCAACACCGGGGGAGGGCGATAAGCTCTTCCCCGGTTTGTCCGACAAGGCCGGAAAAAGCCGCACTCGCGCAACCCGATCTTTGGATGCAACGCGTTTTTTTGCGCAAATTTCAGATGCTTTTTCCCGCAGCGTTGCAATGTGATCATCTTTTGTATAAGATTAAAATCAAACAAAAACTCCGTTTACCGATAGAATCCAATTGAATGCCCGCCGCGCGGCGGCTTGACATATCTATTCCGTGTAAAGGGGAAGCCATTTTATGAAACAACAGCAAAACGATCTGGTCGTGCAGATGAAGGGAATCATCAAGGTGTATCCCAACGGAATCGCCGCCAACCAGGACGTCGACTTTTCGGTGCGCCGCGGCGAGATTCACGCGCTTATGGGCGAGAACGGCGCGGGCAAGAGCACGCTGATGAAGATGCTCTTTGGCCTCGAGCAGCCAACTGAGGGGGAGATACTGGTCAATGGCGAAAAGGTTGCGCTCTCTTCCCCGACGGTGGCGATTGCGCATGGCATCGGCATGGTGCACCAGCACTTCATGCTCGTGCCGAGCCTCACGGTCGCGGAGAATATCGTGCTCGGCATGGTGCCGAAGAAGAGCGGCATGTTCATAGACTTCAAAAAGGCCACGGAGCTTACAAAGGAGTACGCCGAGCGTTTCAACCTCGCGGTAAATCCGGATGCGAAGGTCGTGGATATCCCCGTGGGCATGAAGCAGAAGGTGGAGATCCTCAAGGCGCTGATCCGCGGCGCGAAGATCCTCATCCTCGACGAGCCGACCGCGGTTCTGACCACGCAGGAGACGGCGGAGCTCTTTCGCGAGCTCATCCACCTCAAGGAGCAGGGCTATACCATCGTTTTCATCTCCCACAAGCTCAACGAGATCAAGCAGATCACCGACCGGCTCACCATCATGCGCGGCGGCAAGAGTATGGGTGTGTATGAGACGGCGTCGATCAGCGAGCAGGAGATCTCCCGCCTGATGGTCGGACGCGACGTGATACTGGATGTGCAGAAGGATGCCGCGCAGCCGACCGACGTGGTGCTGCGGGTGCGTGATCTGCAGTATACCAACGAGTGGAACAAGAAGATGCTCGACGGCGTTTCCTTCGACGTGCGCAAGGGCGAGATTCTCGGCGTTGCGGGCGTGGAGGGCAACGGCCAGCGCGAGCTGGTCGATATGCTCTTCGACCTCAACGAGCCGGACGCCGGCACGGCCTCCGTCAACGGGACGGATGTGATCCACGCCTCGCAGAGCAAGATCCGCGGCCTCGGCGTATCCCTCGTGCCGGAGGATCGCATGACGTATGGCATCGCGGATGCGGCGAGCATAGAGGAAAACCTCATCTCCGACCGCTTCGAGCAAAAGCGCTTCAACTATGGCCCGATCTTCAACATGAAGGCCATCCATGCCGAGAGCGATAAGCTGATCGAGGACTACACGGTGCTCTGCAAGTCCCGCAAGCAAAAGGTGAAGATGCTCTCCGGCGGCAATATTCAAAAGGTCGTCGTCGCGCGCGAGTTTTCGAGCAACCCGACCCTGATCATTGCCGACCAGCCCACGCGCGGCATCGACGTAGGCGCGACGGAGTTCATCCGCAAGAAGCTGGTGGATCTCTCCCGTGCGGGAACGGCGGTACTGCTCGTCTCGGCAGACCTCAACGAGGTCATGGAGCTGAGCGACAGCCTCATCGTGCTCTACGGCGGCAAGATCGCGGCGTATTTTGAAGACACCAGCCAGTTGGACGACATGGTGATGGGGGAATACATGCTCGGCCTCAAGCGGCAGAGCGACGAGGAGATCGGGAGGGTGTGTCATGAAAGATAGGCGGATGTTCGGCTTCGAGCTGGTGCGCGGCGCGGCTGCCATTCTGGTTGCGCTCGGCGTTGGGGCCGTGTTTATCTTCCTCAGCTCGGATGAGCCGTTTACCGCGCTGCGCTATCTGCTCATCGGGCCGCTCGTGTCCATTCGCGGCGGCGCGGCGAGCTTCAATACGCAGGCGTTCTACACCATACTCGCCGCGATGATCCCAACCATCTTCACGGGTCTCGCGGTCTGCGTGATGTTCTCGAGCAACCAGTTCAACCTCGCGGGCGAGGGCATCGTCATGACGGGCGGGTTTGTCGCGGCGCTGTGCGGTATCTATCTCCACATGAACACCGGCTGGCACGCGGTCGTCTGCGTGCTCGCAGCGGCGGTGCTCGGCGGATTGATCATGCTCATCCCCGCGCTGCTCAAGGTCAAGCTTGGCGCGAGCGAGATGGTTACGAGCCTCATGCTCAACTACGTCTGCATGTATGTCGTACTCCATTTCCTCAACTATAACTTTGCGGATCGCAGCAAGGGCTCGACCCAGACCTACGCCTTCGCGGACACGGCAAAGATCGGTTCGCTCGTGTCGGGCGGCAGTAAGCTGACCTGGGGCTTTGTGGTGGCGCTGGTGTTCGTCGTGATCATCGCGCTGCTGATGTTCCGCACGCGCTGGGGCTACGCCATCCGCATGATCGGTATCAATCAGGCGTTCTCCAAATACTCCGGCATGAAGGTCGGCGGAACCATCGTGCTGGCGCAGGTGGTCGGCGGCGTGCTCTCCGGTATCGGCGGCGGCATCGAGGTGCTCGGCCGCTACAGCACCTTCCTTTGGAAGGAGCTGCCCGGCTACGGCTGGACGGGCGTGACCATCGCCATTCTCGCCAAGAACAATCCTCTGCTCGTTCCGCTGGCTGCGTTCTTCATCGCATACCTCAACAAGGGCTGTCAGCTCATGGCGACGTATTGCGACGTGCCGAGCGAGATGATAGACATCATCCAGGCCGCGATCTTCCTCTTCTTTGCCGCGGAGCAGTTCCTCTCGGGCTACCGGCAGAAGATCGTGGTCAGAAATACCCGCGCGGATCTAGCAAAAGCCGCGATGAACGCCGAAGGAGGTGCCAAATAATGTGGGGTCAACTGCTGGACACCATCTTAAAAACGGAGTTCCTCTTCTCTGTGATCCGCATCACCGCGCCGATCCTCTTTGCGGCGCTGGGCGCGGTCATCGCCGAGAAAGCGGGCGTGACCAACATCGGCCTCGAGGGAATCATGATGATCTCGGCGCTCTTTGGGGTGCTCTTTAGCTACTGGACGCAGAGTTGGCTCATCGGCGTGATCGGCGCTATGCTCGTGGGCGTGCTGCTGGGGCTGATGATGGGCTTCTTCGCGCTCAAGCTCAAGACGGATATCATCCTTGCCGGTATCGCGGTCAACATGATGGGCACGGGCGGCACGATCTTTCTGCTGTATATGTTCACCGGCATGCGCGGAAACACCGGCGCGCTGGTCAGCCCGAACATCCTGATCCCGACGGTCAACATCCCGTTGATCAAGGACATCCCGATTCTGGGCGACGTGCTCTCCGGCCACGCGGTGCTGACGTATCTGGCGTTTCTGTTGGTTTGGCTTATCTGGCTGCTGCTCTACCGCACGCCGCTGGGGCTGAATATCCGCGCGGTGGGTGAGAATGCAAACGCTGCGGCAAGCATCGGCGTGAGCGTGCTCAAGATCAAGTATATCGCGATCGCCCTCTCCGGCGCGTTGGCCGGATTTGGCGGCGCGTTTATGTCCATGTATTACTCGCAGGGGTGGAACAGCGGCATGGTCGCAGGCCGCGGCTTTATCGCGCTCGCGGCGCAGGCCATGGGCCGCGGCGAGCCGGTCGGCGCCATGTTCAGCTCGCTGTTGTTTGGCCTGGCGCAGGCGCTGCGCACGAAGGTCAGCGGCCTGCAGGGCGTATCGAGCTATCTCGTGTCGCTGATTCCCTACGTGGTGACCATAATTGGTCTTGTCGTCTATGCGGCGAGCACGGTCAGGCGCGTCAAGAAGATCAAGGCGGAGAACCCCGAGGCGAAAGCATGACCGGCCGCGCCCCAAACCGGGCGGCGGCTCTGAGGTGAAGATATGACAAAGAAGATTCCAGTGATACTGGATGGCGACCCCGGTCACGACGACGCCATCGCCTGGGTGCTGGCAAACGCCAGCCCCATGCTCGACATCAAGGCGGTGACCTCGGTCTGCGGCAACCAGACCATTCAAAAGACGACCTATAACGCAGGGCGTATCATGACGCTGATCGGCCTCGACGCGCCGCTCGCCATGGGTCGCGTCAAGCCGCTGGTGGCGGATGCGATCATCGCGCCGACGGTGCATGGCAACTCTGGCCTGGATGGTCCGGCGCTGCCGGAGCCGAAGGACAAACCGATCGGGCTCGACGCCTGCGCGCTGATGGCCGAGGTCCTGGAGGCGAGCGAGGAGCCGGTGGCGCTGATTCCGACCGGCCCGCTGACCAACATCGCCGCGCTGCTGCTGCTCTACCCGCAGCTCAAGCCGAAGATCCGGCATATCTACCTCATGGGCGGCGGCATCGGCTATGGCAACTGGACGCCCGCGGCGGAGTTCAACATACTGGTCGACCCGGAGGCTGCGGATGTTGTGTTTCGCAGCGGCGTGCCGATCACGATGGCAGGGCTGGATGTCACGGAGCAGGCACTGGTCTTTCCGGAGGACTTTGAGCGCATTCGCGCGGTGGGAAACCCCGTGGCGAAGGTCGTAGCCGAGTGGCTGGATTTCTTCTACGGCTTCCATCGCAGCATCGGCTACCCCGGCGCGCCCGTGCACGACGCGGTCGCGGTTGCGGCGTTGATCAAGCCGGAGATACTGACCGTCGAGGAGATGTATGTCGCCGTCGAGACCACGGGCGACTACTGCCGCGGCGCTACGGTGGGCGACCGGCTCGGTGTATGGAAGAAGCCCGCCAATGCGCGGGTGATCACGGGCATCGACCGCAAGGCGTTTGTCGACCTGCTGGTGCTTGCGGCCGGGCACTATGGAAAGGGGGCGTAAGCGTATGAACAAGCTGCCGATGCTGCTGGACTGCGACACGGGTGTGGACGACGCGATCGCCATCCTGCTGTGCAAATATCTCAACACGATGGAGCTCGTCGCGGTGACGAGCGTTGCGGGCAACGTGGAGATCGACAAGACCACGGCGAATACGCTGCGCGTGCTGGAGATCGCCGGAATCGACGTGCCGGTCTACCGCGGGGCGGAAAAGCCCATGTTCTGCGAACCGGTCACGGCGCACTATGTACACGGAGAAAACGGCCTGGGCGACCTCGATCTGCCGGAGCCGAAGAAAAAGCCGGAGACGCTGCCCGCCTGGGACGCGATCTATGAGACCGCAAAGCACTATGCGGGCGAGCTGGTCGTCGTCGCGATCGGCCCGCTGACCAACCTTGGCCTTGCGCTGGCCAAGTATCGGGAGCTGCCCTCGCTCATCAAGCGCATCGTGATCATGGGCGGCGCCGCGGCCGGCGGGAACATCACGCCCGCTGCGGAGTTCAATATCTATGTCGATCCCGAGGCGGCCGACATGGTCTTCTCCTGCGGTGCACCCGTCTATATGTGCGGGCTGGATGTGACGATGGCATCCTACATCACGGGGCAGGAGCTCGACGCGATCGCCGCGCTCGGCTCCAGACAGGCCGTGTTCGCGCGCGACGTGATGCAGGGCATCCTGAAGTATTACCGGGGGTTCGATATGCCCGGCGTGGCGTTCCACGACCCCGTGACGGTGCTCTACGCGGATGACGACTCCTATTTCCAGACCGACCACGTGGGTATCCGCGTGGAGACGAAGGGCCTGCTTACGCGCGGTAAGACCGTGACCGACCTTTACAGCGACAAGCAGATGGAGCACAACGCCTATATCGTCACCAAGGTGGACCGGGAGGCTTTTAAACGGCGCGTGTTCGAGATCATGGCAAAATACGGAACATAAGCGCAACGGCCTTTGCCAGATGGCAAAGGCCGCGGTTCTTTTATGAAGGCGCGCCGGATCAAACGGGCTGCAGGATGCCGGCAAACGCGTCCAGCGCGGTCACTATCTCGTGCTCCTCGCCCTGCATAGCGGCGCTTTCGCCGTCTACATAGGAGCCGATGGCATCGAGGGTATCCTCTTCAAACGCGACGACGTTGTTGAGGATGCTCATCGTGCGCAGGCCGCGCAGATGGCCGATGGTGTAGAGCGCCGCGGTCTCCATATCGGAGCCGAGCACGCCGCGCTGCGACCAGTAGGCGTCGATCTCCGCTTCGCGGTCGGTGTAGAAGCTGTCGTGGCTGCGGGCGATGCCCGTGTGATAGCGGCAGCCCCGCGCTTTTGCGGCGCGGATGCACGCCAAGAGCAGCTCCGTGTCCGGCACGGCGGGGAAGACGGGATCGATGTAGGTCTTGCTCGCGCCGTCGTCGCGCACCGCGCCGCAGACGAGGATCAGATCGCCGATCTTGACCTGCGGCTGCAGCGCGCCGCAGCTGCCGATGCGGATCATGTTTTTTACGCCGAGGTTTTTCAGCTCCTCCACGGCGATGCCGGCGGAGGAGCCGCCGATGCCCGTGGACACCGCGAGCACACGGATGCCCCCGTAGCTGCCGACGAGGCTGCGGTACTCGCGGTTGTAAGCCAGTTCCTGCGGCTCGCCTAGAAACGCCTTGATGCGATCAAGCCGCGCGGGGTCGCCCGGCAGAAGCGCGCAGGTTGCGCCGTGACTGCTCTCCAGTCGGATATGGGGTTGCAAAAGCGGCATGGCAAATCGCTCCTTATCGAGTCAAAATGTGTTAAAATGACAGGGAACCCATTTCCTTTTGTGCGGGCCGGTCGTCCGCCGCAAAGGGCAAGCGGAACAATCCCATTTTATCATACGCGCCGCCGAAAAGCGCCATCGAAAACGAAACGGAGGCACAAACTTTGGCCAGAATTCTCAACTTTGGCTCGCTCAATCTCGACCAGGTCTACCGGGTGGATACGTTTGTCCGCCCAGGAGAGACGAAATCCAGCCGGTCTTTGGAGACGCACTGCGGCGGCAAGGGGCTCAACCAATCCGTCGCCGCGGCGCGCGCGGGGGCGGAGGTTTGGCACACGGGCCTGATCGGCTCCGACGGGGGCATGCTCTATGAAAAGCTCCGCGAAAACGGCGTGAACCTCTCGCTGCTGGAGCGCTCAAACAGCGTCTCCGGCCACGCGATCATACAGGTGGACGACCGCGGGCAGAACTGCATTCTGCTCTATGGCGGAACGAACCAGGCGCTGACGGAGGTGTATATCGACCGCGCGCTGGAGGCGTTCGGCAGCGAAGGGATGGTGCTCGTGCAGAACGAGACGAACCTCGTCGGCTCCGTCATCGAAAAGGCGCATAAGCGGGGGCTTCAGGTCGCCATCAATGCGGCGCCTATGGATGAGAAGGTGTTTTCCTATCCGCTGGAGCTTGTAGACTGGCTTGTGGTCAACGAGATGGAAGGTGCGACCATCGCGGGATGCGGGCGCGAGGCGGATATCCTGCCGACGCTTGCCGCGCGCTATCCGCGGATGAACGTGCTGCTCACGCTCGGAAAGCGCGGCGCGGTTTGCGCCCGCGGGCAGGAGAGCGCAAAGAGCGGCATCTACTCCGTCAAGGTGGTGGATACCACGGCGGCGGGGGATACCTTCTCAGGATATTTTTTGACGGAGATGCTGGACGGAAAAAATCTTGCGCAGGCGCTCGAGCTTGCCACCGCGGCATCCTCCCTATGCGTCGGGGTGATGGGCGCGGCGGACTCGGTGCCGCTGCGCGGCGAGGTGCTTGCCGCGCTCGGGGATGGCACGCTCGGCCCGCTTGGCGAATGGGGTGGCTGGCGATGACGAAGGCGCTCTATATCGATTGCTGCATCCGCGGCGGGCAGAGCCGCACGCGGCAGCTGGCGGAGGCGTTTCTCGCGGCATACGGTGCGCGGGAGGATGTGCAGATCGAGCGGCTGACGCTTATGGACGAGCCGATCCTTCCGCTTCAGGGTGGGTTTTTCTGGCAGCGGGAGCGCCTTCTTGCGTGCGGCGCGCTGGAGCACCCGCGCTTTCGCTACGCACATCAATTTCGGCAGGCGGAGCGGATCATCATCGCCGCGCCGTTTTGGGACCTGAGCTTTCCCGCGCTGCTGAAGATCTACATCGAAAACCTCTGCGTGCAGGGAATCACGTTTGACTGCGACGAGCAAAACGGTTGCTTTGGCGTCTGCCGCGCGGAGAAGATGCTGTTTTTGACCACGCGCGGCGGCGCGCTGGAGGGCAGCGGCATGGACAACGGCACGAAGTACCTGCAAGATATGGCGAAGTTCTTCGGCATCCCGGCGTTTGACTATGTCGCGGCGGACGGGCTGGATCTCGGCCTGGAGCCGGCAGAGGAAATCCTGCGCCGTGCGATCGTAAGCGCGCAGGACCGGGCAAGAGTGTTTTAAACGGGGAGAGAGGCACATGAAAGCGGTCATCTATGAAAAAAAAGGCACGGTGCGCCTGGTCGACAGGCCCATGCCGGAAATACGGGAGCCGCGCGACGCGATCGTGAAGGTCGTGCGCGCATCCATCTGCTCGAGCGATCTGCATATTCGAAATGGAGGAGTCCCCCGCGCGCGGGAAGGCGTGGTGCTGGGGCATGAGTTCGTGGGGGAGATCGTCGAGGTCGGTTCCGGCGTAAAGAAGCACGCCGCGGGTGAGCGCGTGGCGGTCAACGTGGAGAGCTTTTGTGGTGAATGCTTCTTCTGCCGCCGCGGATACGTCAACAACTGCATCGAGGGCGGCTGGGAGCTCGGCTGCCGTATCGACGGCGGGCAGGCGGAGTATGTGCGGGTGCCGACGGCGGATATGAGCTGCACGCGCATTCCGGATTCGATCTCCTACGAGCAGGCGCTCTTCGTTGGGGACGTGCTGGCGACGGGCTACTGGGCCGCGGGGATCGGCGAGATCCGCCCGGCGGACGTGGTGCTCGTGCTCGGCGCGGGCCCGACGGGGTTGACCACCATGATGTCCGCACGGCTGTTTGGCCCGGCGGTGATCGTGGCGGCGGATGTCAACGACGCGCGTCTCGCGCTGGCAAAGGAGCGGGGGCTTTGCGATGTGACCGTCAACCCGAAAACCGCGGATGTGATTGAGACCGTACGCGCGTTGACGGACGGGCGCGGGGCGGATGTGGTCTTCGAGGTGGCGGGCGCGCAGAACACCTTTGAACTGGCCTGGCAGGCGGCGCGGCCGAACGCCGTGGTGGTGGTGGTCGCGCTATACGAAAACGCGCAGTCACTGCCGCTGCAGCGGATGTATGGCAAGAATCTGACGTTTAAAGCCGGCGGTGTGGACGCAAGCCGCTGCCCCGAGATCATGCGCCTCATCGAGGCGGGCCGGCTTGACACGGGCCTCATGATCACGCACCGCGCGCCGCTCAACGACATCATGCGCGGATACGACATCTTTGCAAATCAGAGGGACGGCTGCATCAAGTGGGTCGTCACGCCATATGAACCACAAAAGCCGATACCGGCGGATACATTTTAAAAGGATGCGGAGGAAGAGCGATGTTTGACCCGGAAGTGCGCGCCATAGAGACGGAGCTGATCGACTGGCGCAGATACCTGCACCAAAACCCGGAGCTTTCGTTTGAAGAGACGCAGACGACGCTTTGGCTGGAGCGGCGCTTGCGCGAGATCGGCGTGGACGAGATCGCCCGGCCGACGAAGACCGGGCTGGTCGCGCGTATCTTTGGCGCGAAGGCAGGCAGCCCCGCCGTCGTCGCGTTTCGCGCGGATATCGACGCGCTGCCCGTGCAGGAGGAAAACGACCTGCCGTACTGCTCGGTGTCCCCGGGTGTGATGCACGCCTGCGGACATGACGGGCACGCCGCCATGCAGCTCGCGCTTGCGCGGCTGCTGTGCGAACATCGGGAGAGCTTTTGCGGCGAGGCGCGCCTGATCTTCCAGCATGCGGAGGAGCTGCCGCCCGGCGGGGCTGTCGAGCTTGTCCGCGCGGGCGTGCTCGAGGGGGTGGACGCCGTATTCGGGCTGCACCTTTCAAGCAG
>JAEWQH010000112.1 GCA_023399275.1 Bacillota bacterium | reverse complement strand
ATCCGACAGTGGTTCAAAAAAGAGAACCGCGAGGGAAACATCGCCCGCGGCCGGGAGATGCTGGAGGATTCGGCCAAGCGGCAAAACCTCGTGTTAAGCGACCTGACCAAGCCGGAGTTTGTCAATCCGCTCGTCGAGCGGCTCAACATCAGCGGCATAGACGACATCTACGCCTCGATCGGCTTTGGCGGCATGTCCGCAAGCCAGGTGCTGCACAAGCTGCTCGAGCTGAAGAAGAAGGACGACAAAGCGGCGGAGATCGCCGAGAAGATCCGCCGTGGGGACACCGAAGCGCCGGATAAGTCGCACGTGCCGGTCAACGGCATCGTCGTTCGGGGCGATCCCGGCATGGCGGTGCGCTTTGGCAACTGCTGCAACCCGCTGCCGGGCGATCCCATCATCGGCTATATCACGCGCGGGCGCGGCGTCTCCGTGCACCGGGCGGACTGCCCGAACGTGGCCAACCTGCAAAACGATCTCGACCGCATCATCGAGGTTGAGTGGGCGATCAACACCGGCAGCGCGTTCAACGCCTCGCTGCAGATCGAGGGCGACAACCGACCGGGCACGCTCTCGCAGATTTCGCAGCAGCTTTCGAGCCTGAATGTAAGCATCCAGTCCATCAGCGGCAAGCCGATGCCGGATGATCGATACATCATCGAGATGACGTTTGAGGTGGCCAACACCGAGCAGCTCAACGTCATCATCCGAAACCTCAAGAAACTCAAGTGCGTTAGCGACGTATACCGCATGAACCGATGACGGGAGTGTTTGTTTCAGCATGAGAGCGGTGATTCAGCGCGCGGCCGAGGCCTCGGTGTGCGTAGAGGGGCAGATCGTCGGACAGATCGGGCGCGGCCTTGTGGTGTTTTTGGGCGTGGAGGAAGGCGACACGGAGGCAGACCTAAGCTACATCTGCGACAAGGTCACGGGGCTTCGCGTGTTCGACGACAAAAACGCGGTTCCGAATCTCTCCGTCGCCGATATCGGCGGCAGCGTGCTGCTCGTATCCCAGTTTACGCTCTGCGCGGATGCGCGAAAGGGCAGGCGGCCGAGCTACATCCGCGCCGCGCGGCCGGAACAGGCGATCCCGCTGTACGAGGCGGCCATCGCCCGGATCGCGCAGAGCGTGCCCGTGCAGCACGGCGTGTTTCAGGCGGATATGCAGGTGCGCCTTGTCAACGACGGGCCGCATACGGTATTATTGGACTCGAAGAAGCTCTTTTGAAACGCCGTTTGCTTCGGCTTTCGGCAGGCAGCCAACGAATTTGAGGAAAAAACCATGCATTTTCGGCAGATCACCAGCGGCTCGCTCGGCGAGCATATCTATATACTCGGCGCGGACGGGGCCGGCGACGTCGTGGTCATCGACCCGGGCGAGGCGCAGCCCGCGCTGGACGCGCTGGAGCGCGACGGAAAGAATTGCGTCGCCGTACTGCTCACGCACGGGCACTTTGACCACATCGGCGGCGTGCGCGCGCTGAAGGATGCATACGGCGCGAAGGTCTACATCCACGCGGACGATGCGGACATGCTCAAGAGCAACCGCGCGAGCCTTGCGGTGCTTACGGGCGGGCAGGTCAAGCCGGCGGAGGCGGATGTGCTGCTTCACGGCGGCGAGACGCTCGCCCTTGCGGGATTGACGCTGGATGTGATCCATACGCCGGGGCACACGAGGGGCGGCGTGTGCTATGTGCTCCAAAGCGAACGCAAGCTCTTTGTCGGCGACACGCTGTTTTGGGAAGGCGCGGGCAGAACCGACTTTCCCGGCGGCAGCGAAAAGGATCTCTACCACTCCATCGCGGATAAGCTCTTCTCTCTCGAGGGCGACTTCGACGTATACTGCGGTCACGAGGAGGATACGACGCTCGACTTTGAACGAAAGCACAACCCCTTCGTCGAGATGGGGCGCAGGCGCGGCTGGTAAGCGGATATGATCGCCATCTCCACCAACCGAACGGAATACCGAAACGATATAGCCGAAGAGATTCGGCTTTTTCTAGGTTTGGCTGAGATCGCGCTGCTGGAGGAAACCAAGCCCGATTCGGCCGAGCTGATCTTTGAAGTCTGGCTGACGCAGGACGGCGCGCGATATACCGCCGCCGCGTGTGCGGGGGGATATGCTGAGACAAGCTCGTTTGACTTGCCAGAGAACGCCTCTGCGCTAACGCGTAAAAAACTCGAAAAGCGCGCGCTCAAGCTCGCCTGCTATCGCCTGCTCAAGCGCATGTATCCCGACGTGGCCACACCGTGGGGCTCGCTGACCGGCATCCGGCCGACCAAGCTCTTTCGCGAGCTGGCGCTGGAGGGCGGGGAGGCGTATGCTCGGGAGCAATTCACCGGCGTGTTCGATGTTTCGCCCGAAAAGACCGCCCTCGCCGCGCGTATCTGCGGCGTTCAGGAGCCGGTGATCCGCACGGTGACGCCAAATGAGATCGACGTATATATCGGCATCCCGTTTTGCAAGACAAAGTGCCTATACTGCTCGTTTCCGAGCGAGGTTCTGGGCAGGCAGGACCGGCTTGCGGAGTACCTTTCCGCATTGGAGCGCGACATCGCTGCGGGAGCGGCGCTAACGCGCGGGCTCGGGCTGCGTGTGCGCGCGTTTTACATGGGCGGCGGCACGCCGACGGTGCTTGGCGCTGCGCAGTTGGACCGGCTGTTCGCGCTGATC
>JAEWQH010000093.1 GCA_023399275.1 Bacillota bacterium | reverse complement strand
CCTTCAAGCCGTGCGACGCCGCCTTTACGGTGGTTTCGTCCGTGCCGTCCTCGGCCAGCAGACCATCCTTTTGCTTTCGCAGAAGGGACAGCTCGTCCCCCGGCGCCTGCCCGGGGATATCCCCGTCGGTATACGCTACGAGGTACGCGTTGATCTGCTGCACGTGCCGGATCGCGTCCCCCCGCGTGTGGTTGACGACCGCATCCCCTGTTTCGAGCAGGTGATACGCTTTTTTGAGCATGCCGGCATTCGTCGTCATCGTGCTTTCGTCCGCGGGCGTAAGCAGATCCTTGGTCGTGTTAAACGGCAGCACCGGCAGGCCGTTTTGCCCGTAGAGGGACGCCTTTGGATAGTTGCTCCAGGCATAGCGCACCCCTTGCGGCACGATCACCGCGTCGTTCCAGACCAGCAGCGTGTCTCCTTCGACCCTCGCCTGCGCATCTACCCAGGTTCCATCCGCGCGCAGCACCTCAAAATCGCATGAGCCTTTCGCGGCCTCGTTCAGTGTCAGCGCCCCCGTATCGAAGCGGAGCGTGTAGACGCTGCCGTTTCGCGCATAGCCCGTCAGGGAAGCGCTCTGCATGTCGTTTTGCTGCCCGTAGACCAGCTCCATCGCAAGATACGCCAGCCGCTGGCCGATCGGCTGCTTTTGCGTCGGGTGGATCTCCTGCGGGTTATCGTCCGCCAGATCGATCGACGTCACAAGCCCGACGTTTTCCGTCGTATTCGCCACGCGCATCTGCACCTCGCGGATATACGGCCAGCTATCGCCATCCTGTCCGAGATTGTCCCCGTAGCCGGAGATCTGCACCAGCAGCACAGGCAGGGACGCGTCGCAAAACGCCTGCCGCACGCCCCAGATGTAGTCGCGCAGCAGCGGCTCATACATATAGCGCAGGTGGGTGCTGTTCTCCCCCTGGTAGTACAGCAGCACGCTCGCCGAATAGGGCGTTGCGCCCGCCATGTACCCGTTCCAGAACGCGGACTGCACGATATCGCCGTCCTGCTGGACGAAGCCGTTCTTCTCGCTGACGCTGTTTGGCAGGAACATCTCGATGCTGGTGCCGCCGTAGGTCAGCTGGATGATGCCAAATTTCACGTCTGCCAGCGCAGGGTTGAGCTGACGCAGCTGGTCGACGTAATAGACCCCGATCGCGCTCGTATCGCGGATGATGTAGGCGCTGTCCGTGTCCTTGATCGCCGACCACGCGTTCGGCAGAAGATACCTCGGCTCGACCGCAGCGATGCTGTCCGGATGGAACACGCGGATCGTATCCCTGCCGCCGTACGTGCGGAGTATTTCGGCCGCGTGGTCCGTCTCCCCGATTGACATCTCCGCGTTTGACTGCCCGGCAACGACGACGACTTCGCCGATGTATACGCCCTTAAACTGGTATGTATAGGCCGAATCGCTGATCTCGAGGGTGTATGGTCCGCCGTATGGCTGCGCTTCGAGCGCTATGCTCCACGCGCCGTCCACCACCTTTGCGCTGCCCCGCAGGCTGCCGAGCGATACCGTTACGGTGTCCCCGCTCATACCCTTTCCGGTGACGACGATCGGCTTGCCGCCCTGCAAAACGGCGTAGTCCGAATAGACGGATGGGAAGGTCAGCTCGCAGTTATGCGTGCGCAGCTGCGCGTTCGCCGCAAGCGCAAAGATGCGCAGCAGCTCCCCGCGCGTGATAGTCTGCGCCCCGTTGAAGCGATTTTCACCGTCCAGCAGCAGATAGCTGTTTTGCACCGCGAAGTAGGCCGCGGACCTGTAGTCCGAATCCAGCCGGTCCGCATACAGCGACCAGTATGCATCCGTCCCGGGCTCGCCCGGCAGCAGCTTCTGCAGGATCAGCGCCGCCTCATAGCGGGTGATCGAACGTTTGTAGTCGGTGTTTCTCCGCTCGCCGGTGCCGCGAAAGACGGAAGCGTACGCCTCCGCGACGAACTGCTCCGCCGTCTCCCCCTCGCGCATATGCTCGCCGTTGAAGTAGAGCGCCATCGCCAGAAACTCCTCTACGCTCACAACCGCGCTCTGGTCAAACCGGCGCTGCTCGGGCATGAGAACGCCACGATTGATCAGGTAGCGGACCTCGTCCGCATATTCGTATCCATCGTCGAGCAGCACGGCTGTCGCCGCCGCGCTTTCGAGTCGCTTGTTCAGCGCGGCAAAGCTCTCCACGTCGTAGAGCGCAACATCGTCGAAGCGCACGCTCGAAGAGAACCCCCACGAAACGCCGATATGACCCGATATGCCAAACGCGGGGCCCATGGCGCTCTGCGTGATGCGGTAGGAGGTGGTGTCGGTGTACTCCATCAGCGGCGCGGTATTCGCGGAGTAACGGTCCGCCCCGTCGATGTAGAACGCGATGTGTACGCTGCCGTCCTCCAGATCCTCAATGAGCAGCCGCGCCGTGTAGTCCACGTTTTCTTTGAGCAAAAAGGATGCTTCAGCCAGCGGCGCAGTGCCGCTCGGCGCGTTTGTATTGGTGATGGACCAGCGGCACTGGATCAGGTTTGAGCTAAAGCTGCCGAGTGTCTGGACGGCATAGTAGTTTACGGCGTAGTACTTCGTAAAATCCTTGTCCAGCGTTCTGGGGATCACGCGGAAGATCACGCGGCTTTCATCCCCTTCGTTGGAGATCTTCTGCACGTTTACGGTAAACGTCATGCCGTAGCTCTCGTTTCCTTGCAGATAGCGCTTGAGCAGCGCAACCTGCTGGTTTACCGCAAGCTCCTGTTCCTGGCCGGACAGCTCCAGATAGCCGGTGTCCGTAATGCTGTTTTGAACGCCGTGTCCGATGCCGCCGTACCAGCGCGTCTCCCCCGTCTTGTACACGATGCGCTTTTCCGTAAGCGTGCTGTTTTCAAAGTCCTCGCGAAAGAACGGCTCGATATCCGGCCAGGTGATTTCGTAGGCGGCAGACGGCTCCGCCTGCGCCGCAGACGGCGCGATCACGCCGCTGCCGGTCAGGTGGTCAAGCAGCGTCTCTGCGCCGGCGCCAGGCTGCGCAAACAGCGCGTTGTAGCAGATGTCAAACGCCTCGTTGACGGAAAGCTCGAGCTTATCGTCGGCAAACCCGTCCGGCAGGATGCCGCTCTCCTTCGCCAGCGCGCGCGCATTCTCGCCCTCAAACGCAGTCTCCCCGCCCAGGGCATAGTTCATCGCACGCAGCAAAAACATAAGAAATGTGTCTGCATCGCATACGTCGTCCTCCCGGAAGCGGTTGCTCGTCATGCCGTCGATGATATCAAAGTGGTACAAAAACCCGATCAGCCGCTCCGTCTCTGCGGACAGGTCCACGAAGGGATGGGTATACGACGAACGCGCGGCTTCTTCGCTGAGTCCGGTGATGTCCGCAATCATCCGCGCGGCGACGATCCGGGTGAGAAAACGATCCGGCTGATACGCGTCCGTCTCAATCAGGCCTTGGTCGATAAAATACTGTGCAGATGCGTTTAATTCCGCAGACTCGGCTGTATCGGCTTGCGCTGATTCACTTGTTTTATCTGTTTTATTGGAAGGTATTGTAGTATTTCGCTCCAAATCGACGGCATGCGCAGCCGACAGAGCGACGACGCTCTGGATCAATAACGCGCAAATTCCCATCCATACAAGCTTTTTCATCTGTCCAATCCTTGCCGGCCGAGGAAACCTCCAACATATATACACAATCACTATATACTATATCATGCGCGTATCAATAATCAATCATTGTTTCCATCCCGCCATAATGTTAGCGTGATACATTGTAATAAAACTTTTTGTCTTGGTTATCACTGTCATTTTATGTGCGTCCGGCCATCCCGGCGCAACCAAAACCGGCCATAAGGTGCGCGTATGCCAATCGCAGCAGGGCCATCCTCCTGCCGATTCATTCGAATCGACAGGAGGATGGCCCTGCTGCGATTTTATCTCGTCCGTTCCCGCCATCGCGGGGCGCGTCTAGGCGTACTTCAGTCCACCTGCAGTGTCCAGCCGCGCGTATCGGGCAGTTTTCCGGTCTGAATGCCGGAGATCGTGTCATAGAGTCTCTGTGAAAGCGCGCCGACCGCGCGGCTATTGATCACATATTCCTCGCCTAGGTAGCGCAGCGACCCCATCGGGGAGATCACCGCCGCCGTGCCGCTGGCAAAGGCTTCCCGAAGCGCGCCTTCCTTCGCCGCGGCGATCACCTCGTCGATGGAGAGCCTGCGCTCGTTGGCGGGGACGTCCCATTCGCGCAGCAGCGCAAGCACGCTGTCGCGCGTAATGCCGGGCAGGATGGTACCGGCCAGCGGCGCCGTAATGACCTCGTCGCCGATGACAAAAAACGCGTTGGAAGAGCCGACCTCCTCGATATACTTGTGCTCGATCGCATCAAGCCAGAGCACGTCGTTGCAACCGCATTCGCCCGCCTTCTCGGAGGAACGCAGACTGCCCGCATAGTTGCCGCCGACTTTGGCATAGCCCGTGCCGCCATGCGCCGCGCGGATATACTCGTCCTCCACGAAGATGCGCGTGGTCGAGAGCTTGCCGCGGTTTGCCGCGTAGTACGGGCCGGACGGGCAGAGTATGATCATGAATCGGAAGTGGTGCGCGGACTTTACGCCGAGCGCAGGATCATCCGCAATGATGAACGGGCGGATGTAGAGCGAGGTGCCGGGCGCATCCGGAACCCAGTCCCGATCCTCGTAAACGGTAGCCTTGACCGCGGAGACAAACAGCTCTTCGTCCATCTGCGGCATGCACATGCGCTCGTTGGTGCGGTTGAGCCGGCGCGCGTTCATCTCCGGGCGGAAGAGCAGAACGTGCCCGTTCGCCGTCCGGTATGCCTTCATGCCCTCAAACATCATCTGCGCATAGTGCAACACGCTCGAGGCCGGGCTGATCTGGATATCGCCGTAGGGGACGATACGGCCGTCATGCCAGCCCTGCCCCTCGTCGTAGTCCATGATGAACATGTGGTCGGTAAACTGCTTGCCAAACGCCAGTTGGTTGGGGTCCGGCTTGGGCTTTGGGTTCGGATTTCTCGTCACCGGAAACGTGTAACTCATCTCTTGTCTCCTCTGTCTGTTCTCTCATATTTACTGCCTGTCGCCTCCATGGCTTTCGCCACGCGGGTTCGGCCTGCGGTCTTCGAATCAATCGGTTACCGGTTTCCCTGCGGCGGGCGCGCCAACCGCTCCATACAGTTCCGGCCGGCGGTCCGTAAACACCGGGATCTCCCCGTGCGCCTTGTCCTGCGCCGCAAGATCGAGCTGCGCATAGCAGATCGTCTCGCCGCGCCGCGCCAGCGCAAGCACCCTCCCGCGTGGACCTATTACGGCGCTTTTCCCGCCGTACCGCACACCGGGCGCGCTGCCGCAGCCATTGCAGAGCGCGGCATAGAGCTGGTTTTCGATCGCCCGCGCGCAAAGCAGGGTTTGCATCTGTTCCGTCCGGTGTTTGGGCCATTGCGCGGGGATCAGCAGCACCCGCGCGCCGCCGAGCGCCAATGCGCGGGATAGCTCGGGAAAGCGCAGGTCGTAGCAGATCAGCACGCCGCACGCTACGCCGTCGAGCGGAAACGTTACGAGCGCATTCCCCGCCTTACACGCCGCACCTTCACGCATCGGGGAAAAGAGGTGCGTCTTGTCATACGCCGCAATGCAGCCGCCGGCGCGGTCGAAGATATACGCGGTGTTGTAAAGCGCGTCTCCCCTGCGCGTAAGCACGCTGCCTGCGGCGATGTTCACGCCCAGCTCCGCGGCGAGCCCGCCGCAGAGCGCCCGCGTGCGCCTCCCGTCCGTGTCCGCCAGCGCGGGGTCGATGCTGCCCGGCGCAAAGCCCGTGTTCCATACCTCGGGGAGCAGGATCACATCCGGCTTGCGCTTCGCCGCCTTGCGAATCAGCGTCTCCGCGCGGCTATAGTTTCGCTCCGGCGCGGCGACGCGCACATTCAGCTGAACACAGGCGATCTTCATGCGCCGCTCCTTTCTTTCGCGCGGTTGCGCGCATCCGCGCACGGCACGCCGCCAGATATACAAAAATACCCGCCTCAAGATGTCTTCTTGAGACGGGCGATCCCAATCGATCGTTCCCGCGGTACCACTCAATTTGCGCCAAACACGGCGCCGCTCTGCAGGCTCCGACAAGCCCTATGCCTTGACGCGGCATCGACGGAACACCCTAGTCGCGACGCAAAACGCGCCAGTCTTTCAGGTCTTCGGCTCGGAAGGGATGGGATATCGAATCGGCGCACCACCGGGCTTCCACCCGCCCCGGCTCTCTAAACGCGGCCTCATCATCCGTCTTCGTCACAGCTTTTATATATGAAATTTACTGCATAATACCAGCATCCGCGCCGTTTGTCAATGAATTTTTATGCTCTTTGCCGCCCCGGAGTGCCGCATGCTCCGTTTCGCAACAGATGCACCGCGGCTGTCGATCTTTGCGCCGCGTCAATAGGTTTCGATCGCCACGCGCTCCACGCGCCCCGAGATATCCTTGCCGAGAAACAGCGCCGCGGTCGCCGCAAAGTCCTCCGCGCTGTCGCTGGCATAATAGCGCCGCTCGCCCGCACGAGCCGGGTCGTTGAGCCGGCCGCGTTCTTCCAGCAGCGCAGCCGCGGCGCGCGCCGCCTCTTCGCCGGTGTCGATGAGCGTGACGTCCCCGCCCATATAGTCCGAGATCACATCCGCCAGAAGCGGATAGTGTGTGCAGCCGAGCACGAGCGTATCCACCCCCGCAGCCTTAACAGGCGCAAGGTACTCTTCCACCACACGCTCGGTGACCGCGTCTCCGCGCCGCACCCGGCCGTCCTCCACAAGGGGCACGAGCAGCGGACAGGCCTGCGCAACCAGCCGCGCCTGCGGCAGCAGCACACGGATGCCCGCCTCATACGCGCCGCTGCGGATGGTGGCCTTGGTGCCGATCACGCCGATGCGCCCCGTGCGCGTCGCATCTGCCGCAGCCCTTGCCGCGGGCTGCACCACGCCGAGGATCGGCAGGTCGTTTTCGCGCCGGAGCACGTCCAGCGCGGTGGTGCTCACCGTTCCGCAGGCGATGACGATCGCCTTGAGATCAAAGCTGCGCAAAAAGGCGACATCCTGGCGCGCATAGCGGACGATGGTCTCCGCCGAGCGGCCGCCATACGGCACGCGCCCCGTGTCGCCGAAGTAGACGATATCCTCGCCAGGCAACAAGCGGATCATCCGGCGCACAGCCGTCAGCCCGCCCATGCCTGAGTCAAACACGCCGATGGGTCTCGTATCCATTGCATCACCTCTAGAGATCAAGCCGGGCGGGCACAGCCTGCCCGCCCGGCTTCGTCGGAAACTTGCCAGATGGTATTGTATCACACTTCTGCGCGCTTGGCACGCGGTCAGCCGATCTGCGGAAACAGCGCCTTTACCGCCGGGTAGATCTTCACAAACTTGCGGTACTGCGCCTCGTAGCGCGCAGCAATCTCCGGGTCGGGTTTCACCGTCGCGTTGACGCGCACCATCTTCGAAGCGATCTGCTCGACCGAGGCGTATTCACCGCAGGCGACCGCCGCAAGCATCGCGCCGCCGAGGCCGGGGCCTTCCTCAGATGTTATCGTGTCGATTTCCAGGTTGAGGATGTTGGCAAACATCTGCTTCCAAAGCCTGCTCTTGGCGCCGCCGCCGCAAATCTTGCTGCGCTCGATCTTCACGCCGAGCGATCGGGCGACCTCGACCGAATCGCAAATGGCAAACGCCACGCCCTCAAGCACCGCCTGCGTCATATCCGCGCGGGTGGTGTCCATCGTCATGCCGATAAACATGCCGCGCGCGGCGGGATCGTTATGCGGCGAGCGCTCGCCCATCAGATACGGCAGGAAGAACACGTGGTTTCGACCGAGCCTGTCGTCCGTAATCGGACTTTCCAGTCCCTGGTAATCCTTGCTTTCGAGGATATCCTCCATCCACCATTTGCTGCAGGAGCCAGCGGAGAGCATGCAGCCCATGAGGTGGTAGTTTCCGTCCGCGTGCGCAAAGGCGTGCAGCGCGTTGTGCCCGTCCACCTCAAATGCGCAGTTGCTGATGAACACCGTGCCGGAGGTGCCGATCGAGATATTGCAGCGCCCTTCGCCGACCGTTCCGGTGCCGACGGCCGCAGCAGCGTTGTCCCCCGCACCCGCGCAGACCTTCACCGTCTCCGGCAGCCCCAGCGCGTTTGCAGCAGCGGGCGTGAGCGCGCCGACCGCCTCGTAGCTTTCAAAAAGCTTCGGCATCTGCGCCTCGGAGACCCCGCAGAGCTCCAGCATCGGCTGCGACCAGCGCCGGTTCTTCACATCCAGCAGCAGCGTGCCGGAGGCATCGGAGAAATCCGTGCTGTGTACGCCGGTGAGCAGATATGTGATGTAATCCTTCGGCAGCATGATCTTTGCAATCTTTGCGAAGTTCTCCGGCTCGTTTTCGCGCATCCAGAGCAGCTTTGGCGCGGTGAACCCCGCAAAGGCGATGTTGCCCGTCCATGCGGAGAGCTTCTCCCTGCCGACGACGTTGTTGAGATAATCGGTCTGCTTCGCCGTGCGTCCGTCGTTCCAGAGGATCGCGGGGCGGATGACCGCGTCGTTTGCGTCCAGCACCACGAGCCCGTGCATCTGCCCGCCTACGCCGATGCCGGCCACCTGCGACCGGTCGATATCCCGCGTCAGCTCCGGGATGCACTCGAACACCGCTTTTTTCCAGTCCTCCGGCTTCTGCTGGGACCAGCCGGGGTGCGGAAACTCCAGCGGATATGCGCTAGACGCGATGCCCAGCACCACCCCTTCGCTATCCATGAGCAGCGTCTTGAGTGCGGATGTGCCTAGATCGATGCCGATATAATACATATTGTTCACCTCGCGAAAAATCGGAGCGGCGTTGCCGCCGCCCCGGAGTGCTTGCCTTCCGTCTTAGCCAAAGAGCACGCTGTTGACGACGCCCTCAAGGTACTCCTGCCTGCCGCTGCCCGGCATGGCGGGAGCCTTGGCCGCAGCAGCCTGCGCCGCGCATTCCTCGAGCGTCGCTTCTCCGCTGGCGATGCGCGCGCCGATGCCCTCGGCATAGCTCGCGTAGCGCTCCCGAACAAACGCGTCGATGCGCCCGTCCTCGATCAGCGCCGCGGCTTTGAGCAAGCCAAGCGCAAACGTATCCATGCCGAGGATGAATGCCTCAAACATGTCCTCCCGCGTGTAGCTGGGGCGGCGGGTCTTCGCGTCGAAGTTAAAGCCGCCGGTCAGTCCGCCGGACTTAAGCACCTCATACATGCACATCGTCGCTTCGTAGACGTCGAAGGGGAACTCGTCCGTATCCCAGCCGAGCAGCAAGTCGCCCTGGTTTGCGTCGATGCTGCCGAGCATGCCGTTGATGCGGCTCACGCGCAGATCGTGCTGGAAGGTGTGCCCCGCCAGCGTCGCGTGGTTGGCCTCGATGTTGAGCTTAAAGTCCTTGTCCAGCCCGTGCGCGCGCAAAAACCCGATCGCCGTCGCCGCGTCGTAGTCGTACTGGTGCTTCATCGGCTCCTTCGGCTTGGGCTCGATGTAGAAATCACCCTGAAAACCGATGCTGCGGCCGTAGTCCACCGCCATGTGCATCAGCCGCGCGATGTTTGCCTGCTCAAGCTGCATGTCGGTGTTCAGCAGCGTCTCGTAACCCTCGCGGCCACCCCAGAAGACATAGCCGCGTCCACCGAGCTTCACCGTCAGCTCCAGCGCCTTTTTCACCTGCGCCGCCGCAAAGCAGAATACCTCGGCAGAGTTGGAGCTGGCCGCGCCGTTCATAAAGCGCGGATTGCTAAACATGTTTGCCGTGCCCCAGAGGCAGCGGATGCCCGTGGAGCGCATCTTTTCGAGCATGTAGTCGGTGATTTCGTCGAGCCGGCGGTTGGTTTCGCCGATATCGTCCGCCTCGGGCACGAGGTCCACATCGTGGAAGCAGAAGTAGCCGATGCCGAGCTTCTGCATGAATTCAAATCCCGCGTCCACCTTCGCCCTGGCGTGCGCCATGGTGCCCGGCTCGGCGCCGAAGGTCTTATCCGCCGTCGGTTCGCCAAACATATCCTTGCCGGCGTTGCAGAGATTGTGCCACCAGGCCATGGCAAAAGGCAGGTGCTCGCGCATGGGTTTGCCGAAGACGACCCGATCCGCGTCGTAAAACCGAAACGCCAGCGCGTTCTTGCTCCCGGGCCCTTCATAGCGTACTTGGGGGATGCCCGCAAAATGTTCAGCCATTTTCTCGATGTCCTTTCGTCTCACTGATCCGTTTTCATTAACTTAATTTTTAAATATAACTAAGTTTAGAACTGATGTTAATTTAGCTTAATTCTATGATACTAGATTCTGATTTTTTGTCAAGATACAATCTATATAAGAAAACGGAAAAAGGGAATCCTTCATAAATAACTTTACTTCTTAACTTAAAACTTGTATAATATAATTAATTTAGTACAAAATAAGGAACAGAACATGGCAGACGTTACCGCTCGAGACCTCGCCAACATGCTTGGCATCTCCACCGCAGCCGTATCCATGGCGCTCAACGGAAAGCCGGGCGTCAGCTCCGAAACGCGCACCAAGGTGCTCGCGGCGGCGGCAAAGCTCGGCTATGTGACGCCAAAGTCGCGCCAGAGCGAGCGGCAGGCGAAGAACATCGTCAGCTTCGTCATCTATGTCGGCGTCGGCGTAGCGGAGCAGACGACGTTTTCCACCTTTGTCCTGCGCGGCGCGGAGGCCGCGGCCAAGGAGCTGGGCTACCGCATCCTCGTGCATTATTTCTATGCCGACCAGCCCTGGGACGATCAGATCAAGCGCATCCTATCGGACACCTGCGGCGTGGTTATGCTCGGAACGGACATCACGCCCCGGCAGCGGGATGCGTTTTTGCAGTTTTACACGCTCGGCAACGTGCCGCTGGTGATCATAGACAACTTTCTCTTCTCCGCCTATGTAGATTGCGTGGGAAACGACAACACCTACGGCGTGAAGTCGGCCGTGTCCTACCTCATCGGCTGTGGACACAAGAAGATCGGCTATCTGCGCTCCAAGCAGCGCATCGTCAATTTCGACGACCGCGAGCTCGGCATCCAGCTCTCCATGGCGGAGCACAAGGACGAGCAGCTCGCCCCCCTGCAGGTGATTGACGTGGATATCTCGCCCGATAAAGCGCGGGAGGATATCTTTGCTTGGTTTTCCGCGGGCAACAGCCCGGCGGAAGCGTATTTCTGCGAAAACGACATGCTCGCCGCAGCATTCATCCGCGTACTCAAGGAGAGCGGCTACCGCGTGCCGGAGGACGTATCCGTCATCGGGTTTGACGACGTGCAGATCTGCGAGATGATCGACCCGCCCATCACCACCATGCATGCGTTCAAGGAGCGTCTCGGCCAGATCTCGGTCGAGCTGCTGCATACGCGAATCGAGGCGGGCGACACGATCCAAACCAGCCGGGAATCAGGGCTTCTAAAAGTCGCGCTTTCACTGCAGCTCAAGGAGCGCAAGAGCGTTCTGTGCCGCAGCCGGCAGGGCTGACGCGCCCGCCCGGCATGCGCCATCTCAAATGAAAAGTTCATATCATTCCGAATGAGAATATAACACGGAGGCACTTCGATGAAGTACGGGGTTTTCGACGACACCGCCCGGGAATACGTGATTGCTACGCCAAAGACGCCGCTCCCGTGGATCAACTACCTTGGTTCGCGGGATTTTTTTCGGCTCATCTCCAACACCGCGGGCGGCTATTGCTTCTATAAAGACGCAAAGCTGCTGCGCCTGACGCGCTATCGCTACAACGACAATCCGCTCGATATCAACGGGCACTATTTTTATGTTCGCGATGATTCCAGCGTTTGGAACATCGGCTGGCAGCCGGTGCGCGCCGAGCTGGAGCGCTACCGCTGCCGCCACGGGCTCGGCTATACCATCCTCGAGAGCGCAAAGGGCGGCCTCGCCGCCACGCAGGAGACCTTCGTGCCTGTAGACGAAAACTGCGAGCTCACCCGTGTGACGCTGACCAACGAATCAGCCGCCGAGAAACAGCTCGACCTCTTCTCCGCGGTCGAGTTCTGCCTGTGGAACGCGATGGACGACATGAGCAACTTCCAGCGCAACTACTCCATCGGCGAGGTAGAAGTGGAGGGCAGCCGCATCTATCACAAGAGCGAGTACCGCGAGCGGCGCAACCATTTCGCCGTGTTTGCGGTCAACGCGCCCGTGGACGGTTTCGACACCGACCGGACGGCGTTCTGCGGCGCATACCGCAGCTTCGCCGACCCCGAGGCGGTGTTTGCAGGCGAGAGCAAAAACAGCATCGCCCACGGCTGGCAGCCCATCGGCAGCCACCATATCCACCTGACGCTCGCCCCCGGCGAAACGAAGCGCTATATCTTCACGCTCGGATACTGCGAAAACCCTGCCGAGGAGAAGTTTTCCGCGCCAGACGTCGTCAACAAGGCGCCCGCCGAGCGGCTGCTTGAACGATTTGCAACCGACGCACAGTTTGACGCGGCGTTTGCCGCGCTCGCCGCGCACTGGGACGGGCTTCTCTCCCGCTTCTCGGTCAAAACGGGGGATGAAAAGCTCGACCGCATGGTGAACGTCTGGAACCAATATCAGTGCATGGTCACGTTCAACATGAGCCGCAGCGCAAGCTATTTTGAGAGCGGGCTCGGACGCGGTATGGGCTTTCGCGACTCGTGTCAGGATCTTCTGGGGTTCGTGCATCTCATCCCGGAGCGCGCGCGCGAGCGCATCCTCGATATCGCGGCGACGCAGTTCCCCGATGGCAGCGCCTACCACCAATACCAGCCGCTGACCAAGCGCGGCAACGCGGATGTCGGCGCAGGGTTCAACGACGACCCGCTCTGGCTCATCGCCGGAACGACGGCTTACCTGCGCGAGACGGGCGATTTCTCCATCCTCGACGAGATGGTGGATTTCGACAACGACCCCGCACTCGCCCAGCCGCTGATGGAGCACCTGCGCAGGAGCTTCCAATACACCGTAACCCACAAAGGCCCGCACGGCCTGCCCCTGATCGGGCGCGCGGACTGGAACGACTGCCTCAACCTCAACTGCTTTTCGACCGAGCCGGGCGAGAGCTTCCAAACCTTCGGGCCGAGCGAAGGCCCGGTGGCCGAGAGCGTATTCATCGCCGGGATGTTTGTCAAGTATGGCGGCGAGTACGCCGCGCTCTGCGGCCGGCTGGGTCTTTCCCAGGAAGCCGAGCGCGCGCGCCAGGAGATCCGGCGCATGTATGACGCCGTGCTCGACGCCGGGTGGGACGGCGAATGGTTCCGCCGCGCATACGATGCCTTCGGCGCGCCCATCGGCAGCAGCGTTTGCGACGAAGGGCAGATCTACATCGAGCCGCAAGGCATGTGCATCATGGCAGGTATCGGCGTAGAGGAGGGGCTCGCCGCGCGCGCGCTGGAGAGCGTAAAGCAGCGCCTCGATACAAAGTACGGCATCGTGCTGCTCCAGCCGGCCTACACGCGCTACCGCGTGGAACTCGGGGAGATCAGCTCCTACCCGCCGGGCTACAAGGAGAACGCGGGTATCTTCTGCCACAACAACCCCTGGATCAGCTGCGCCGAGACCGTTTTAGGCAACGGCGAGCGCGCGTTTGAGGTGTACACGCGCACCTGCCCCGCCTATGTGGAGGACATCAGCGAGATCCGCCGCACGGAGCCATATGCTTACTGCCAGATGGTAGCAGGCTGCGACGCGCCGACCTTCGGCGAGGGCAAGAACAGCTGGCTCACCGGCACCGCAGCATGGACGTTTACCAACGTCAGCCAATACATCCTCGGCATCCGGCCAACGCTCGATGGGCTCGCAATCGATCCATGCCTGCCCGCCTCGATCAGAGGCTTTACGTGCGAGCGCGTCTACCGCGGCGTGCGCTATCACATCGCGGTCGAAAAGCCGGAGGGCGTAAGCAAAGGAGTCCGCTCGCTGCGCGTGGATGGCAAAGCGATCGAGGGCAACGTCATTCCGCTCGACAGCACGGCCAAAGAGCGCAGTGTCACCGTTGTAATGGGTTAACGAAACGGGAGGAGCCGAGCATATGTCATTTCCAAAAAATTTTGTCTGGGGCGCGGCGAGTGCGGCATATCAGATCGAAGGCGCGGTCGCCGAGGACGGACGCGGGCCTACGGTCTGGGATACGTTTTCGCACACGCCGGGCAAGACATTCGAGGGGCAGACGGGCGACATCGCCTGCGATAGCTACCACCGCTTTGCGGATGACCTCGCGGCACTCGTCGCGCTCGGCGTGCGGCACTATCGCTTCGGCATCGGCTGGACGCGCATCTTCCCCGACGGGCGCACACGCAACGAGCAGGGCTTTGCCTATTACGACCGGGTCGTCGATCTGCTGCTGCAAAACGGCATCACGCCGTGGATCACGCTCTTTCATTGGGACACGCCGCAAGCGCTGGAGGATGCGGGCGGCTGGCAAAACCGCGAGACAGGCGAACTGCTCGCGCAGTTTGCCGGCGTTGTCGCCACGCATTTTCGAGGCCGCGTCCGCCATTACTTTACGCTCAACGAGCCACAGTGTTTTATCGGCTTGGGCTACGAAGCCGGCTGGCAGGCGCCGGGCAGGATGCTCACAGGCGAGCCTTTGCTCTCCTGCTGGCACAATGCCATGCGCGCGCACGGCATGATGGTGCAGGCGGTTCGCGCCGCCGACCCCGACGCGCAGATCGGCCTCGCCTCCTGCGGGCTGGTCTGCATCCCCGAACGCGCGTGCGAAGCGGATATCGAAGCCGCGCGCGCGGCGATGTTCTCATTTGGTCAGCGGCCCGACCTGACGCTGTTTTCGCACAACGCGTTTCTAGACCCCGTGCTGACCGGGCGCTATCCGGAGCATCCATTTTTCTCCTCGCCGATGATCACGGCGGAGGATCTCGCGCTGATCCATCAACCGCCGGACTTTATCGGGTTGAATTTCTACAATGCCTACGTCGTCCGCGCGGGCGCGAAGGGGCCGGAACCCGTCCCCTTCCCGCGCGGCTACCCGCGCACGGCGATCCGCTGGCCAATCACGCCAAACATGATGTATTTCGGCACGAAGTTCCTCTACGAGCGCTATGGCTTGCCCATCTACATCACGGAAAACGGGCTGAGCTGCAACGACAAGCCCTACCTCGACGGGATCGTACACGACGCAGACCGCATCGACTTTCTGCAACGTTACCTGCGCGAATACCGGCGCGCGGGAGAGGAGGGCGTCGATATCCGCGGCTACTTCCACTGGAGCCTGACCGATAACTTCGAGTGGAGCAACGGTTACGAGGATCGCTTCGGCCTGTTTTATATCGATTATGAGACCCTCGCGCGGCTGCCCAAGGACAGCGCCCGCTGGTATCGCACCGTCGTGGAACAAAACGGCGAAACCCTGTAACGCCGCATCAAAAGGACAGGAAGCATCGCGCTTGCCTGTCCTGTTTGTTTTTTGATGGTTTGGGCCGTCCTCTTTTTGCCGTTCCGGCGGGGCGATCGCTCCGCTATTTTTTGTTATACGCCGGCGCAAGCTCGAGCGCGCGCGCATATGCCGCCTTCTTGGGCACACCGCAGGTCTTCGCCGCTTCGGCGGCGGCATCCCGCACGGATGCGCCGGAGGATAGCAGCGCGCCTAGCAGGGCATCGAGGTTGGGCGCGTCCCCCGTCTCCTCGCAGCAGCAGAACACGCAGAGCACGCATTCCCCGCGCGGCGCACGTTCGGCATAGCGCGCGGCAAGCGTTCCCAGCGTCCCGCGGACGCACTCTTCATGCAGCTTGGTCAGCTCACGCAGCAGCGCCGCATCCAGGTCGCCCAGCGCATCCCGCAGCGCGGTCAGCGTCGCGTGCACGCGATTTGGGCTTTCGTAAAAAACCGCAAGATGTCCAAGGCGCCTGAGCTGTTCCAACAGCGGCCTTTGCGCCTTTTTTTCGCGCGGGAAAAAACCGAAGAAGGTAAACGGCATGGCGGGCAGCCCGCTCATCACCACGGCCGTCAGCACGGCGGACGCCCCCGGCAGCACGCTGTAAGGCAGTCCGTGCTCGATGCAGGCGCAGATGAGCGCCTCGCCCGGATCGGAGACGCCCGGCATGCCCGCGTCGGACACGTAGACGATGGTTTCGCCCGCTTGCAGCCGCTCCACGACCTCCCGCGCACGCTGGCGCTCGTTTTCGCGGTAGCAGCTCACCAGCGGTTTCTTTACGCCGATGTGGTTGAGCAGCGTCAGCGTCCTGCGCGTATCCTCGCAGTAGACCGCGTCGCAGCAGACCAGCGCCTCGCGTACGCGCGCCGTCAGGTCGCCGAGGTTGCCGATCGGGGTGGCGCAAAGCAGCAGCATAGGCGTCACCGAACCGTACGCAGGTTCTCACCCGTCAGGTGGAGCACCAGCGTGGTGTTTTTGTCGCACAGACGGCTCATAAAGCGGTCGTCATAGCGCGTCTGCAGTTGCGAAAGCGTCAAGTTTGTGCTGCAGACCGTAGCCAGCCCCGCCAGCGTGCGCTCGTTGATCACCGCAAAAAGCCACTCAAAGGAGACGTTTGGAATCACCGGCTCGCTGCCGAGATCGTCCAGCACCAGCAGCGGCACGTTCTGATAGCGCGCCGCGCGCTGCGTCTGCTCGCGGATATCCTGCAACACGGTTTGGATAAACGCATACGCCGTCACACGCTCGGCGTCGATCCCGCGCGAAAGCGCATCGTAGGCAATCGCGTTTCCGAGAAACGACTTGCCGAGCCCCGGCATGCCGAAAAGCAGGATGCTCGGCTTTTCGGGGCTGGGCAGCGCGGCGGCAAACTGCTCGCAGCGCAGCTTCGCGTTGACGCTGCGCCTCTTTTGCTCGGGTGAAGGAAAGATCTCTGTGGAAAAACTGGAAAACGTCTCCCGCCCGTTCACGCCTTCCGCGCCGCGCATGGCCTCTCGGTGCAGCAGGCGGCAGGCGCAGGGCTTGTTGTTTGCGCCGACATAGCCCGTGTCGTTGCAGCGTGTGCAGCGCACATGCAGCTCCAGCGCGTCCTGCGGCATGCCGATGGACGCAAGCAGCGCGCGCTCCTCGTCAAATATCTCCGCAAGGCGGGCCTTGCTTGCCTCGGGCGTGATCGTTCGTCGGCCCAGATCGACAAACAGCCGTGCGCGCGCCTCGTCCAGCGCCCGAAGGCGCGGCGCGCGCGCATACGCGTCGCGGAGGCGTTCCTCCCGCGCCATGCGCTCCTCCGCACGGATGCGTGCGTATAGGTTGTCCAGACGGTCGTTGATCATGCGCGTTTTACTCCAGCGGAAAAATGCTCAATCCTGCTCAATGTCCTGATCCAGATCGACCAGCAGATGCTCGAGCTGTTCGTCCGTCAGGTTGTGCTGCGGTGTCTTTGGCCTTTGCGGCTTCGCTGCTGCGCTCTGTACGCGCGACTCCATCCGCGCGCGCGCAGCTTCGATCGTTGCAACGCCCGCATCGTGCCAGTCGTTCCAGAGCTTTTTCATCATGCCGAAGGGCTCATTCGCCCCGCGGCACTGCTCCGCACCAAAGAGCAGCAGCTCGCGCGGCATGCCATAGTCCTTGAGATACATGCCTATCTGCGCGCGCTGCGTACGCGTGGCCGGCTCCAGTTTTCCCGCGCGCTCGAAGACGAGTCGCGCAAACGCCTGCTCCTCGGCGGTCTTTGCATCCGCTTTTTCGATCTCGGGCCGGCTCGTCTGCCCCTCCTGGCGCAGTGCGTCGAGCAGCTCGTCGAGATAGACAAAGTTCGGCGTACCGCTGACGGCGAGCTTGGGCAGCGCCGCCAGAATCGCCTCCGGCGCAAACCCCCATTCGCTCACCCACTTGTCGTAAAATGCGGTCTCGGCCTTGGTCGGCTTGCGCCGCTTGTTCCACTGGCGCAGAATCTCGCTCGCGCCATGCTGCTTGAGCTCATACTTGGCAAGGTGTACGCGCGCGGCGTCGCGCGTCCAGACCCCCGCTTCGGACCACGAGCGTGCGACCGCATCGATATAGTTCACCGATACACGCCGCCCTTTTTGATCCATACAGTGGGAGACGAGCTCTAGCACGGCTCCCTCATCCAGCCCATAGACCTCGATCCAGTCGTAGACATGCTTGAGTTCGCGAAAGTCAAACTGCCGCGGGGCGATCAGCGAGGCGAGCGCGGAGACGAGCTTTGCATACTTCCCCGGCACAACTCCGCCCGCCTCGGAAGGTTCGATGTCGAGATACTCCACGACCAGCGGCGCCTCGCTGCGAATGCGCACCAGCCCCTGCTGCTGCCAGTAGACGTAGGCCTCCGTCACCGCCGCGTCGGAAAGCCCCAACGCGTCGTCAAGCGCGGTCTCAGCGCCGGCGCCCGCATAGCAGAGCATCAGGCCGTAGAGATACACACGCACGCAAAGCTCGCTTGCGTGCGGCAGATAATCCAGTATAAAGCGGTTGTCCACAGGCGTGAAGTTACGCCGCGCCGTGTCGAGGGAAAAGCGTATGATCATTTGGGTCGTGGTCTTTCCGGCGCCAAACGCGCCTTTTTGCTTACGAGAAGCGCACCGTAATGGCGGAAAAGATACGATGCACCCAGGTGTAGCCCAGATCGACCGCGGGCAGGTAGCCGAGCGCCATCAGGATGCCCGCAAAGATCCAGATCAGGAAGATGTCGATCAGCACGAGCAATATCTTCCAAAATATGTCGGATTTCTTTTTCTGCGCATACGCTTCCGGGGCGGAGGGCGGCTGCTCCACGCTCTGTTTGACTACCGGTTGCGCCTTCGTCTTGTGCCGCTTGTTGCGCGCTCGCTCCCGCTCCAACTGCGGCAACTGGGGCAAGACGGCCTCATCCTCGGCAAACGCGCCGCGCGCGGAGAGCTCCCCGGCATCCGCCGGTGCGTCTTCCGGATCGCCCTGCGCAGCCGCAGCGGCGCCTTGCGCCCGGTCCAGCGTCCGCATCAGGTGAATCTCCCGCTCGGCCAGCTCGCGGATGCGCACGGGGATATCGAAATCCTCCGTTCCGGAGAGGATCTCCTCGTGAAGCGTCAAAAACGTCTGCTTCACCGCAGCCTGGGCAAGGGAGTCGGAAGGGAGCGCCTTACGCGCTGCGGCGTAGACGCCGCGGCCGTACTCTTTGTAAACGGCAAGGAATGCTTCCCGGTCGCCAAAGTGAATGCGGTTTTGCAGGTCGTTTGTGATCATGCGGCATTTCCCTTCGCAAAAGATACCAAGTGTCGCCGTCCGCGCTTAAAACAATTATCATTTTAACATGGCAAACGGAAAAAAGAAATACCGCCGCACCCGATCACCGGGACATATGGTATACTTTTGCCTGATGGAACGGCTGGACGACCTGCAGCACAACGGCCTGATGCTCTATCAGGACACGGATTACGAGCGCTTCAATGCCGACGCGCTCTGGCTTTGTGCGTTTTTGCGGCTCGGGCCGAAGGACACGGTCGTGGAGCTCGGCTCCGGCAGCGGCGTGGTCTGCGTGCTCGGCGCAGATAACACCGGGGCGCGCTTTACGGGTGTGGAACGCCAGGCGCGGCTTGTGGAGCTTGCGCAAAAAAGCGCAGCCTACAACCGCCAGCCGATCCGCTTCCTCTGCGCGGACGCGGCGCAAGCGCCGGATCTGCTCGGCCGCGGGTCGTTTACCGCCGCCGTGATGAACCCGCCATACTTCCGGGACGGGGAGCGCAGCGGGAACCCCGCCCGCAGCATCGCACGGCACGACGCGGGCGATACGCTCGCCGTGTTTCTCTCCGCGGCGTTTGCGCTGCTCAAAAATGGCGGTAAGCTATTTTTGATCTATCCGGCGGATGCGCTCTCGGCGCTCTTTTTCGCGCTCGATCGTGCGCGGCTTACGCCCAAACGGCTACGGTTCGTCCACACCGGGGCGGACACGCGGGCGCTGCGCGTACTGCTCGAGGCGAAAAAAGATGGGAATCCCGGCCTGATTGTGGAGCCGCCGCTGTTTACAAACGGGTAGACAAAGCCGCCGGCAGGGACGACACCCGCTGCCGGCGGCCGAACATACGCAGGCTCTTTTAGCAGATCTTATTCTGAATCAGCTCAAAGCAGAGGTTGAATACGCTGTCGCGCATCTGCCGCATGACGGAACCGATGCCATCGTCCGTGACGTAGGACATCATGCCCGTCGCATAGTTGGAGATCACGCCGATCGCTGCGTAGTTGATGCCGAGGTCGCGCGCGAGCGGCGCCTCGGGCACCAGCGTCTGGCCGATGATCTGTGCGCCAAACATGCGAAACATCCGCACCTCCGACGCGGTCTCAAAGCGCGGGCCCTCCGTGCAGCAATAGATGGCGCGGCCGGAATAGGGCAGCTTTTTTTCGAGGATGAGGTGCTCCAGTTCGTCGTTCAACTCCGGGTTGAATACGTCCTCCATACCGGTGTGCAGCGCAAGGCGGTGCTCCTGGTCGAAGGAGAGCGGACGCTTTTTCGTCATATCGATAAAGTCGTTGATCAGGCACACGGTGCCGACCTTGAACCCATAGTCGCAGGCGCCGACGGACGAAAGGCCGATGATGTGCGTTACGCCCAGCATATGCATGGCGTAGATGTTCGCGCGGTAGTTGGTATCCGACGCATCGTGGCGAAAGAGCACGCCGTGTCGATAACGAAAGATAACCTCCTGCCCGCAATCGAGCGTTCCGCGGAAGATGACGACGTCGCCATACGGCGTTCCGACCACTTCCTCGCAGTAGGGAATGGGCAGCGATTCCATATTCGTGCCGCCGATGATCGCGTACTTCATAACCATATCACCTCCGCTAGACTATACCATAGCCCCGGCAAAAAGTGTATACTGAAAGGAGATTCCGCATGCTTTTCGCCGCATGCATCAAAAAATGCAACACAAGCAAGGAGCGCAGACATGGTAAGAGCCGACCACGACCTCGCTTTTCTGTTCCGATTTGAGAACATCGCCTGGTATGAAGATGGGGCCGTACGCATCCTCGACCGCCGGGTCTATCCCGCGCGGGAGGAGTTTGTCGTCTGCCGCACACATCAAGAGGTGGCGGAGGCCATCACCGGCATGGTCACCCAAAGCTACGGACCGTTCCACGCCGCGGCGATGGGCATGGCGCTTGCCGCGTACGAGTGCCGCGGCAAAAGCGCCGCCGAACAAAAGGCGTATCTCAAGGCCGCCGCGGACAGGATCGCCAACGCGCGCCCAACCACCGCGCGCAAGATGCGCACCTGGACGGACGACTGCGAGCGGGACGCGTTTGCCGCCATCGACGCAGGCATGGACGCCTGCGACGCCGTCATAGCGGGCGCGCTGGAAAAGTTCTCCCGCCGCTATGAGCGCATCGATCGCGAGGCGCGCTTCTTCCTTGAAAAAATCCCGAAGGATCCGACGATCATGACGCAGTGCTACGGCGACGCGGACGTCGGCATGCTGCTGCGCGCGCTGCGTGAGCGCGGGGACGACGCAAAGTTTTTCACGCCCGAAACCCGTCCATACCTGCAAGGCGCGCGCCTGACCGCAAGCGTCATCTGCGACATGGGGTTTGACGTAACGCTGATTACGGACAACATGCCGGGCTACGTGCTTGGTCATAAGCACGTGGATCTCTTTACCACCTCCGCGGACGTGATCACCCTCGACGGGCACGTGGTCAACAAGGTCGGTACCTTTCAAATCGCGCTCTGCGCCAATCACTACGGCGTGCCTTACTACGTCGCGGGGTTTCCGGACCGGACACATCCGGATGTCTCCTCCGTCCACATCGAGGAGCGAAATGGCGACGAGGTGCGTCATGCGATGGGCGTGCGTACCTGTAAGGACGGCGTCAAAGGCTTCTACCCCGCGTTTGACATCACGCCGCCAGAGCTGGTCACCGGCGTGGCTACGGATATCGGCGTGCTAAACCCCACCGAGCTGGGAGATTACCGCCCGGCGGAGTGAACCGCGTATCCCGCAAAAAACAAATCGACTGCGATACGGGCAACTGCATTGCCATAAAAAAGTCCATGGGGCGCCGGATTTCCAGCGCCCCCATGGTTTTTTTGCATGTTTTCCGTTTGAACCCGCGTGTGACTCTGGAATGCGGCGAATGCAAGCCAAGTGTGTTTTTGCCGATCCGGGAAATAAAAGCCGCGGCAATAGCGGCGCTGTTTCAGGGCTCCCTAACAAAAAAGCGGTGAAAAACCATCGAATCTGATGCCGCTGTGCTTTTTAGAAACACACGCTAGTCCTCTGCGCCATGCGCTTCTTCTTCCTGATCCAACTGCAGCGTCTTGCGAAAGATCGCCGCCGTGGCATACATCGGCAGCGAAACCCCGCCGAGCACCCAGAGCCAACCGAAATAGGCGAATATGTCGAACACCAGCACCGGCACCCCGATTGCGACCACCCAGATCAGCAGCGCAAGCAGCGTCCTCGGAAACTGGGCAAACGCCATCAAAAATGCGTTTTTGATCTGCCCGCCCAGCGTATTGTGAAAACGCGCAGCGAGCGGATAAAACCAGAGGGAACCGAGCAGCACGCCCGCACCGAGCACAAGCGCAAAGATCAAAAAAAACGTATTGTCCGGTTCGGAGTATACGAGCGCAAACCACAGGTCGCCAGCGAGGATGAGCAGTACGCCAAGCTGCAGCAGCCAGCCTGCCGTCGCCTGCCGAAACGCCGCGCGAAAATCCGCAAAAAAAGCGCGGTAAACCATCCCCGTCTCCCTGTGCCGCAGCGTGCGAAAGATCCCCGCATAGCCCGCAGCCACAGCCGCGCCGACTGTAACAACCGGCAGCGCGCAGATGAGAACCAGCAGGTTGATCAGCACGATATCCCCCGCAAACAAGAGCGTGTTCCTCAGCCCTGCGCGCAGCAGCCGAAAGCGTTCCTTCATGGGTCTCCTTGCCTCCTTCGAGCGAAAAAGCGCCCGCCTCCGCGGGAGGGCAGGCGCTCCAAACGCATCCTTTGTTTGATTTTACTCTTTGACCGAGCCTAGCGCAACACCCGCAATGATGTACTTGGAAAGCAAGAAGTACACGATAAACAGCGGCAGTACCGAGAGCGTCAGCGCCAGATACACTGCGCCGTATTCGGTCTTGTAGATATCTCCCTTGAGCAGGCTGACCATGATCGGCATGGTGTAGTTTTCCTTCTTGGTCAGCAGGATCATCGGAAGGAAGAGGCTGTTCCAGCTGGTGACATAGGTGAAGATGGCCTGCGTCGCCATGGCCGGCTTCATGATCGGCAGCACGATGCTATTGAAGGTGCGGAATTCGCCCGCGCCGTCGATGCGCGCCGAGGCGACGATATCGAGATTCAGCGACGGCAGCATATACTGCCGCATAAAGAACACCGTCATCGGCGCGGCGATCGCAGGCAGTATGAGCGCGAGCAGGTTGTTGGTCATGCCGATGCGGTACATAAACTGGTAAAAGCCGATGCTGATGACCTGCGTCGGAATCATCATCACCGCAAGTATCATCCCAAAGAACGACTGGCGCATCTTCCATACATATGCAACGAGCGCATAGGCCGTCAGCGTCGAAAAATACACGGCGCAGACGGTTGCCCCTGTCGAGATGATCAGGGAGTTGAAAAAGCCCGTAAGCGGGTTAAAGGTCTTCCCCGTGAGCACCGCAAGGTTATCCGCCAGATGCGTCGAGGGCAGCAGTGAGATCGCGTGCTGCTGGATCTGGTAGGTGCTGCGCGTCGCGTTCGCGATCATGATCCAAAACGGCAGGATACTCAGCAGCCCCAGGATGATGCAGACGATATAGATGACGATGTTTCTCTTCTTCTTGCTCCTTGTCATACCGGCGCCCCCTTCGATAGCTTTGCCAGCCGGCGCATATCGCGCTTGGCCCGCGCCTCCGAGCGATCCCGCATCAGGAAGAACGTCGCGGCCGAAAGCACCGCGATGATGACGAACATGATCATGCTCGCCGCAGCCGCTTTGTTGTACAGATAGCTGCCGGAGAATGCCTGCGCATAGATGAACACGCTCGTGGTCATGGTCGCGTTCGCCGGGCCGCCGTTCCAAATGTAGAGCTTCGGAATATCAAACATATTCAAGCCGCCGATGAGGCTTGTAATCAGCGTAAAGATCAGTATGGTACGCATACACGGCAGCGTGATCCGAAAGAATGTTTGACTCGGCGTTGCCCCGTCGATCTCCGCCGCTTCAAAGAGCTCGGGATTGATGCCGAGCACGCCGGAGATCAGTATGATGGTCGTATACCCGTACCATTGCCAGAATTGGATGAACGCAACGACGATCTTGGCCGCCCACGGACTCGTGGAGAAGTCAAACGGCTTGGAGAGGATGCCGAGCGTTTGCAGAATATCGTTTGCCGGCCCTATGGGGTAGCCAAAAAGCGCCCCGTACAGAATCGCAACCGTGGCCGCGGTGATGATATTCGGCAGATAAAAAAGGATTTTAAACAACCCCTGGCCACGGATCTTCCGGCTGCGGTTGGTAAACCACGCCGTGAGCAGCAGCGCCAGGCCGATCTGGGGAATGAAGTTCATCACCCAAATGACGATGGTATTGACGAGTGACGTGCGGAACGTCTTGTTGTTGAAGATGCTGATGAAGTTCTCAAACGGATGCTCCAGAAAGCTGAAGGTCGTCGTAGCGACGCCCTTGAAATCCGTAAAGCCGATCACGGCCGTGAACAGCGTCGGATACAGCATGAAGATGATGAAGGCGATCATGAACGGCAGGCTGAACAGATAGCCGTATTTTGCGTAACTGATGCCTTTTGTCGCCTTCGGCTTTTTTTGGTTGCGAGGCATGGCCGCTTCCCCCTATGGCGCAGATTTGATTCGCTTGATGTGGATGCGGACGGACGGAAGAACTCCGTCCGTCCACATTCATCATATACCAATTATGGCTCGGTGAAAACAGCCGCCTTTTAGTTCGCTGCTTCGATGCCCAGCGTATCGAGCACCGTCTGTTTGAACGCGTCGATCGCCTCGTCGCGGGTGACGTTTCCGGCTGTGTACTGACGGACCTGGTCACGCCAGAGGTTGTTGATGGTCTCGTCGTACTGGGTCAGGTTCTTGCCGTTTGCAAACTGGTTGGCCGGAACAAACACGTCAAACATGTTCTGTCCGCCGAGGAAGTCGAGCTCGCCGTTGGACTTGGCCATGACGGTTCCGGACGCGACGGTGTCCTTCGTGCCGCCTTCGCCGTTGAGCGTGCCGTTTGCCCACTTATACTGGAGGCTGTTCTCGTCGGTCTGGAGGGTGATCCAGTCGATGAGCTCGCCGACCGCTTCCTTCTTTTCGGAATCCTTGTTGGCCAGCACCCACGTGCCGCCCCAGAAGAAGCCGATCGGCGGTTCGCAGACTGCCCAGTCGCCGTAGGTGCCTTCGCCGGCCTTCGTGCCGCCGGAGTTGCCGGCCATGACGTAGTTGATCAGCCATGCGGGACCGAAGAAGCCGAAGATCGGCTGCGTACCGATGCCCGCCATGTCGGCGTACCACGCGTCGGTCCAATCCTTGGTGTCGTTATAGTAGCCGCCTTCTTTGAGCTTCATGGACAGATCGAGGAACTCTTCGCGGGCGGGGTCGATGTAGAGCTTGCCGTCGACGATCCAGCCCTTTTCGGAGCTGTTCTCAACCGCGTGCCAAATGTCGCCGTCGCCGGAGACGATGCCGTAGCCCTTCGCCTTGAGCTCAGCCGCCGCTGTGAAGAACTGATCCCAGCCCGGTCCGATCTTGGTGGCGATGGTGGCGGGGTCGTCGGTGCCCCAGGTGTCGATCGCCAGCGAGCGGCGATAGATGAACGCGCCGCCGGTCGCCTGATAGCCGAGGGCTACGAGCGCGCTGTCGCTCGGGCGGGTGCCGATGTCGATGGTGTACTGGGCGATGTCGGCCGCGGCGGTTTCGCCGTCAACGTCGATGCCGAGGTCTGCATACTGCGCGGCATAACTGCTCATGTCGCCCTGCGTATACTTGAGGACGAAAGCGGATTCTGCGCAGTAGATGTCCGGCGCGTCCGCTCCGCCGGCGGCCAGCGCCTGGTCAAGCGCGGGCTGATAGAGGCCGTCGGTCGTGGCGATGATGGTCGCGTTGATGGTGTAGCCGAAGTCCGGATGCTCTTCGATGTACTTCTGGAGCATGTTCGGAACCTCGTCCGTAAACGAGTAGATGTTGATGACACCCTTCTCACCTGCTACGACGGGTGCCTCCGTGGCGGTTTCCTGGGCGGTCTGCGTTGCTGCTTCGTCACCGGTGTCTACCGCGGCAGGCGTGGATGCGCAGCCGGCGAACGTGGCCAAAACCAGCACGAGCGACAGAATGATCGCAATTGTCTTTTTCATGGCTTCCTGATACTCCTCCTTTAAAATTGCGCCACAAGGTACACAACGGGAGATATTCGATTCGGTTGCATGATGGAATCCTGAATTCGTCACGAAGTGCACACGGATGTGACATAATCATTATAGATTCCGCTTAAGTTTAAGTCAAGATTGTTTTTGAAATTAATTTTGTTAAGCTTAATTTCGCGCCTTCACTCTTGACTGGAACGTGCGCATGGGGCAAAATGGTATTACACAGACAAAAAGGAGTCAACCAAGCGCAGATGATCTATCTTGACTATGCGGCGGCCTCGCCCGTCCACCCTGCCGTTCTCGCCACGATGGATGCCGTTTCGCGCGAATACTACGCAAATCCTTCTTCTTTATATAGCATGGGCTATTCCGCCAGAGATCTGCTTCACAAAAGCCGGGCTGCGCTTGCCGGCTCGGTAGGCGCGGAGACGGACGAAATCGTTTTCACTTCCGGCGGGACGGAAGGTAACAACCTCGCGCTTTCCGGTGTTTTGCACGCAAGCCATAGGGGAAAGCACCTCATCTTGGGCGCAACGGAACACCACAGCGTTCTTGCCTGCGCGCACGCGCTGCAGCGGGAGGGCTATTCCCTCTCACTTCTTCCCTGCGACGGGTGCGGGCGGTATTCGCTCGAGGCGCTGCGCCGCCTCATCCGCCCTGACACCGTGCTGGTGAGCCTGCAACTGGCAAACAACGAAACCGGCGTATTGCAGCCCATCGCAGAAATCGGCGCGATCACGCGCGAAATGCGTGTGCCGCTGCACTGCGACGCAGTCGCGGCATTCGGCCATGTCCCGATCGATGTACACGCGCTGAAGGTCGACTTGCTAAGCGTATCCGCATACAAAACGGGCGGGCCGCGCGGTATCGGTTTTTTGTATGTTCGAAATGAAATACGCCTGATTCCGCTGCTTTTCGGCGGTATGCAGGAGCGCTCCCTGCGTCCGGGAACAGAGAACCTGCCAGCGATCGCAGGCTTTGCAGAGATGCTGCGCTGCATCGTGATTCCAACCCTTCCGACCGTTCGCAACCGGCTGGAGGAGCGGCTTGCCGCGCTTTATCCCGCCTGCCGCGTCAACGGGGCAGGCGTGCCGCGCGTACCGCACATACTGAGCATACGATTTCCCGGCGTTCCCGCCGAGCGGCTGCTGCCGCTGCTTTCGGCCGCCGGCATCTGCGCTTCCGCGCGCGCAGCCTGCGCCGGCGGCGAGCGCGAGCCCTCGCATGTGCTCACCGCAATGGGGCTTTCCGCAGCGGAAGCTGGCGAAACGCTGCGTTTTTCAACAGGCTTTGCAAGCCGGTTCAGCGACGCGGACGCCGCAGCGAACGCAATCGATTTCGCGATCCAAAACCAGTTCTGAAGCTTCTGCTCCGATACTTAATTTTTACTTATTTTTATTAGGAGGTAGTTTATGTTCAATAGGGACGCTGCCCGCGCAAAAGCGCGCGCGCTCGTGGCGCAGATGACGCTCGAAGAACAGATGTCTCAGCTGGTCTATGGCGCGCCCGCGATCGAGCGGCTGGGCGTGCCGGCCTACAACTGGTGGAACGAGGGGCTGCACGGCGTCGCGCGCGCCGGCGTAGCCACAAGCTTTCCGCAAGCCATCGCGCTGGCCGCCATGTTTGACCGCGAGGCAATACGCTCCGTCAGCGCCGCAACCGCGCTGGAGGGGCGCGCCAAGTACAACGCATTTGCAAAGCGCGGCGATCGGGATATCTATAAGGGCCTGACGTTTTTCTCCCCCAATATCAATATCTTTCGCGACCCACGATGGGGCCGCGGCCACGAGACGCTGGGTGAGGATCCCTACCTTACCGCGGAGCTCGGCACAGCCTTTGTGCGCGGCATGCAGGGCGAAGGATCCGTCATGACCGCCAGCGCCTGCGCCAAGCACTACGCCGTGCACAGCGGGCCGGAGGCAATCCGCCACCACTTCAACGCGGTCGTCTCGCAGAAGGACCTGTGGGAGACCTATCTTCCCGCGTTTGAGGCGCTGGTCAAAGACGCGCAGGTCGAGAGCGTCATGGGCGCCTACAACCGCGTCAACGGCGAGCCCTGCTGCGGCAGCAAGACGCTGCTGGTCGATATCCTCCGCGGCAGGTGGGGCTTTGCGGGGTTTGTGGTGTCGGACTGCTGGGCGCTCGTCGATTTCCATACCGGTCATGGCGTGACCGCCAGCCCCGAGGAGAGCGCCGCGCTTGCCATGGCGTGCGGCTGTGATATCAACTGCGGCTCGATCTACCTGCAGCTCAAATCTGCATTCGACCAGGGATTGATCGCGCAGGAGCAGATCGCCCTTGCCGCGGAGCGCGCCTTTACCACGCGATACCTGCTCGGCATCATGGGCGAAGGCAGCGAATATGACCGCGTACCGTATGAAACGATCGAGTGCAGCGCGCATCTCGCGCTTGCACAGCAGGCCGCGCACAAAAGCTGCGTGTTGCTCAAAAACGACGGCATCCTGCCGCTGCGCCGAGATACGCTGAAAACCCTCGGCGTCATCGGGCCAAACGCGGATAGCCGCGCCGCGCTGTCGGGCAACTACCACGGCACTTCGTCACGCTATATCACGATTCTCGAGGGCATTCAGGATGCATGCGCGGATGACGTGCGCGTGCTCTACGCCCCCGGCTGCGACCTCTACCGCCGCAAGACCGAGGTGCTCGCCTTTGACGACGACCGCATCTCGGAGGCGCTCACCGTCGCCGAGCACAGCGACGCGGTTCTGCTCGTGCTCGGTCTCGACGAGACGCTCGAAGGCGAAGCGCCGGATGACGGAAACAGCATGGAGGCCGGAGACAAGCCGGATCTGCTGCTGCCGCAGGTGCAGCGCGAACTGCTCGAGCGCGTGCTTGCGCTCGGCAAGCCCACCGTAGTCGTGCTGCTTGCCGGCAGCGCGATCGACCTCTCGCTTGCCCAGGAACGGGCCGGCGCGGTGCTCTGCGCCTGGTATCCCGGCGCACGCGGCGGCAAGGCGGTTGCCGATCTGCTCTTTGGTGCGGTTTCCCCTTCGGGCAAGCTTCCGGTGACGTTCTATCACGACGCGGATCTGACGCACCTGCCGGAGTTTACGGATTACTCGATGCAGGGGCGCACCTACCGCTACCTCAACCGCGCGCCGCTCTATCCCTTCGGCTACGGGCTGACGTACGGCGACGTACGCGTGCACGCGGCAAACGCGAAACCGGCGCCCGATGGAGGGCTGGACGTATGCGCAAGCGTGCAAAACCTCGGCGCGATCGAAACGGAGGATGTCGTCCAGCTCTATGTCAAGGCCGAGGACTCTCCGCACGCGGCGCCCAACCCCATCCTCTGCGGATTTTCACGCGTCAATCTGAAGACGGGCGCATCCGCCGAAGTTGCGCTGCACGTCGTCCCCGCTTCGCTGACGGTTGTGGACGAAGCCGGCAGCCGCGCTTTCCCCGGCGGGCGCTACTCGCTCTATATCGGCATGAGCCAGCCGGACGCGCGCAGCCGCGCGCTCACAGGCGTTTCCCCCATAAAACTCGAACTGCGGCTCTGATTTTGATTCGCGCCTGCGTCTGCGGGCCTCGTGCAGCCGCCGGAGCACAGGGACACAGTGTCGTAAATGCGCATGGATTACCTTGTATGGTATATTATGTGTCGGCTTTTTAGCCTGTTTTTCGGATATTTTTTAGCATCATCTTCGTTCTACCACGTATGGTGTTATTTGAAAGCGCACCGCGGGATGTTTGGATATGGGCATCGTTCGTTTGCCTCCGGAAAAGGTGCGAAGATTTTTTTGCAAGATTGTCCGTAGCGTGCTATTCTGATGGCATCGTGCGCACGGATGCGCAAAACTTGCGGTTGACGCTTCGGGAGATGATCTTCGTGTCGGTGTTGTTGGATTGCATATTCGTAGGGCTTGGGGGCGCGGTCGGTTCTGTGCTGCGCCATCTCGTCAGTCTCATACCGCTGCGCCACGAAAGCGGCTTCCCGCTCGTTACGCTCGGCATCAACGTGCTCGGCGCGTTTGTGCTCGGGCTTATCATGGCTCTTGCCGGGCGCTCGCCCTCGCTGGATCCGCGCACGCTGCTGTTTCTTAAGGTCGGCGTCTGCGGCGGATTCACAACGTTTTCCACCTTCGCGCTTGAGGCACACACCCTGCTTTCCGGCGGGAAGCCCTTTACCGCCCTGCTGTACATGCTGTTGAGCGTCGTCCTTTGCGTGCTCGCCGTGTTCGGCGCGGGCGCGCTCGTGCGCTGAAGCGTCGATTTGGAGCGGCAAAGCATCTGTAGCGCCCTCACCGGTCAACAGATTTGGGGGCTAGCTCCGCCGGCAGGCTTGCTGTTTTTATTTATTAGGGTATATACCGTCTGTTTGTTACGTCCGAAAAAAATATATGATTTTTTATTGCATTTTGCGCTTGCATCCAAAGAAAATTGCATGCTATACTCTGCCCGTAATGATTTGCAAGCGGGCGTGAGTGCGCAATGCAAAATCGGAAAGGGGAATTTTACGAAATGCTGAGCAAGGTCAGGGTGGCGAAAGCCTAACAACCGAATACGTCAGACGCCGCTCCCGTTACAGATACTATGCGCCGGGGTTCGGATCGTTGATCCGCTTTTCCCCTAGCAAATCGGGCCGCGCGTCTGCCAGCAGAACCTTTCGAAGAACTGTAGTTTTACGGGCATATCGATCGGGTGTGCTCGTTTTTGTTTGCAGACAAACGCGCACAACGCCGAGTTCGCCGTGAGAGCAGTCCTGATCGGGCTGCCTTCACGGCTATTTTTATGCCCGTTTCCCAAGCAACCGCGCGAAATTGCGCAAGGAGAACGACCATGATCCAAACAGAAGAACACGCCGCGGCGTTTCCATCGCTGGAAGCCGTCATGCATTTTGGCCTCTTTGGCTGCGCGAATCTGACCCATGCGAGCGACGCCGCGCGCATCCGCTGCCTCGGCGAAAACCGTCGCGGGCACATCGCGCCGCGCAAGTCGCCGGCACGCGCCGAAGGTTTCTCGGCCTATTTGCGCGGGAAGGTGTGGCACGCATGAGCATAAGCACGCTTTTTACCGCGTCCCCGGCCGGGGATGCATGGCCGCTCCGGCAAGCGCCGGTCGATTTCCAGATACTGCCGCTGTTTGGCGCGGGGCTGCGCTCTCTTCTCGCGCCCATACGCCGAAAGCGACGAACCGGACCTTTGGAGGTTACCATGAAACCGAATCACCAGAATTTCTTCGCGTCCCCCGCGCAAGGGTCGACGCTGAACGCCAGCCAGTTTGGCGCTATATTCGCGCAGCACGCTTGCAGGGGCTACGCTCCGAAGAATGAACACGCCTACGACGCGCAGACGCCGCAGCGTCCGCAGCGCTCACTCCGGCATCTGCTCGCCTCTTTTCGACCGGGGACACGGCGATGAACGGGGCGGAAGACCTCGGTGCCTATGGCCTTTCGCCGGCTATGCGCGACGCGGCAAATGCGCGCGCAGCCGCCGGCGAGAGCCCCGCGCGCGTCACCGCCGTGCATAAGGAGCGCTTTGACCTCGTCTGCGACCACGGCGCGTGTCACGGGCGACTCAAATCCTCCGTCTACTTCAACGGCGGTACGCAGCTTTTCCCCACCGTCGGAGATTTTGTGCTGATGCGCTACAATGCGCTCGGCGAGAGCACGATCACGCAAACGATGCCACGCCGCTCCTTCTTCGCGCGCAAAAACCCCACGCTCGGAGAACCGGAGCAGGCGGTGGCAGCCAACTTCGAAATCGTGTTTCTCATGCAGTCGCTCAATCAGGATCTCAACCCGCGGCGGCTGGAGCGGTATCTCACGCTCGCGTGGCAGTCCGGCGCGGTGCCCGTCGTGCTGCTCACCAAAGCGGACCTCGCGCCTTCACACGACGAGCAGCTGCGCCAGATCGCATCCGTTGCCGTGGGCGCGGATGCGTTCGCCATCAGCGCGAAGACGGGCTACGGATTCGACACGCTGGGCGGCTATCTCCGGCCGGGCCGGACGATCGCGCTGCTTGGCAGCTCCGGCGTGGGCAAGTCCAGCCTCGTCAACGCGCTGGCGGGCGAAGCTCGCATGGCCGTTGGCGGTATTCGCGAGGACGACGGCAGGGGCAGGCACACGACCACGCACCGGCAGCTCATCCTGCTCGAGAGCGGCGTGATGATCATCGATACCCCCGGCATGCGTGAACTCGGCCTGCAGGATGCAGGTACCGGCCTGAGTGAGTCGTTTGCGGATGTGGAGCAGTACTTTTCACTCTGCCGCTTCTCAAACTGCGCGCATGAGCGCGAACCGGGCTGCGCCGTGCAGGCGGCGATCCGCGCCGGCGAGCTGCCGCTTTCACGCTTCGAGAGCTACAAAAAACTCCGGCGCGAGTCGCAGTATGCCGCGGACCAGGCGGCGTATCTCAGACGCAAGCAGCAGCGTTTTTCCGAAATAGCCCGTCAAAACAGAGCGGCGCAATCGTCCGGCGGTAAGCGTGGCACATTCCCCGGGGAGGATTGACGGCCGAACGGGTACAAAAAAAGGGGAGGCGTTCGTCCGCTCCCCTCGCCCGCGAATCCTCCGCCGGGTTAGTTTTTTTCGTCCGCCGCGTGCATCTCCACGCGCGTTGTCGGAAACGCAAACGACACGCCGAGGCGCTCAAACCCATCCTTAATCGCTAGATTGATGTGCTGGTTGACGTCCATATAGCGGTCGTAGTCGCCGCTGAGCACGAAATAGACCACCTCAAAATCGAGGCTGTATGTTCCGAAGCTGGCAAAGTGGGCGCGCGAAAACACTACTCCATCGGTCTGCTCCACGATCGAACGGATCAGCTCCGGGATCTCCTTGAGCTTTTCGGACCGAGTGTCGTAGGTAATGCCAAACGTAAAGCTCACGCGCCGTTTCTGCATGCTTTTGTAGTTGCGTATGCGCGAGCCGGTGAGATCCGCATTGGAGACGATCAACTGCTCGCCGCCGATGGCGCGCAAGCGCGTGGTCTTCACGCCGATATGCTCCACGGTGCCCATGTGCTCCCCCGCAACGATGAAATCGCCGGTTTCAAACGGTTTATCAAAGAAGATCGTAAAGAAGCAGAAGATATCCGTCAGCGCGCTCTGCGCCGCAAACGCAACCGCCACTCCGCCGATGCCGAGGCCGGCGACGAGCGACGTGATCTTGACGCCGATATTGTCGAGAAACAGCACCAGCGCGATAAACCAGATAACACCCTTGGCCAGCCGGATCAGCCACTTGATGGCGAGCGCCGCGCTGTCGCCCTTGCCCTTGCCGAGCTTGGTGAAGACAAATGCGGCCAGCGAGGAGAAGAACACCGCCCCCATCGCGATGGTAAACAGCGTGGATAGGCCGCCTACGATCTTGGAGAGCGTCTCGTTGAGCGTCAGCATCCGCGTGCAGCCGTAAAACAGGGTAAAGTACGCCGCGGGCAGCAGATATTGCTTGATGCCCAGCAGCACGTGCTCCAAATAAGGCGACTGTGTCCGCTCGCGGTACGCGGCGATGCGCCGGAGTATCACCCGGCCGATCATGTAGATCAACGCGGCTCCCAGCGCAAATACGCCCAGGAAAACGATGTATTCCCAAACGGTATTGTTCCAAAACACGCGATTCATAAAATCCATTTCTGCTCTCCCGGCGGCTTAAAACGATGAAATCGGCATGATGTTATCACAAAAACGTGCGCGCGCATAGCCGACGCGCAGCAATTCGCGCCGATTTCCACAAGGTTTGAAAAGAATTTTCCGTTTTGTCACCGCAGCTGCGTCAAATCGCCGTGCAAAACGCTCCTTTTGGACAAAAACTTGAAATTGCCGGACTATGTGTGTAGTATAGAATTGAGAAGTGGAGGTGTACCCATGCAGGTCAACGAATCCATAGAAGATTATCTGGAGCAGATCCTGATTCAGCAGGAAAAAAACGGCTGTGCGCGCTCCGTGGATATCGCGACGAGCCTCGGCGTCACCAAAGCGAGCGTCAGCCACGCCATGAAGCTCCTGCGTGAAAACTTTTACATCCTGATGGCGGATGATAAGTGCATCACGCTCACGCCGAGCGGACGCGAGATCGCCGAGAAGATGTACAAGCGCCACCGCGTGCTCGCACAGTTTCTGATGCGCCTCGGCGTGCAGGAGGAAACCGCCTTTGCGGATGCCTGCCGCATGGAGCACGACATCTCCAGCGAGACGTTTTCGGCCATCTGCCGCCATGCGGAGAAGACTTGGGACTAAGCCCCAAAAGAACGACACGCCCCCTGTGCGAGCATCGCGCAGGGGGCTTTTCGATATGTTTGCCACGCTATGGGCCGTAAGGGAGCACGTGCTCCGGCTCGGAGCGATACTCCCGCAGCGCGCGGATTCTCCCGTCCGCGTCAAACTGCGCGATGGTTACGCCGTCAAACGCGCTGGTCCGCCCGCGATCGACGCAGCAAAAGCTCCACTCCGCCGCAAGCAGCGCGCCGCTTTGAAAGCAGGTTTTGATCTCCCACTTGGTCACGCTTCCGGTCTCGTTCCATTCGTGAAACCAGCGCAGAATCTGCTCCCGCCCGCGGTATTCCGGCCCGTAGCATTCGCTGTAGACGGCATCCTGCACAAAGAGCGCTGAGATCCCCGCATCGCTCTTGGCCAACCAAGCGTCGAAATATCTGCGTATCGCTTGCTCTGCCTGCGTCACCAGCCCTGCTCCTTTTCCACGCATCCGCCCGCGCCGGCAGCAATAGACGGCGTGCACAGCGGCCGGAAGCGCTTATCCCTGGAATTCGTCGTCTCCGCCGGCCTGCGTCGGCGTCGGCGTCGTGGTCGGTTCAGTAGACGCCGGAGTGGTCGTCACCGGCAGTCCTGTGTTGTCGTCGAACCCGTCGTTATCGTCGTCCACAAAGAGCTGATCGCTCGTGTCGTCTGTATCGTCGGTTTCAACCGGCGTTCGATCCTGATAGGACGTTGTGGAATACACCGTTCCGCCCTTGGCCGAGAGGTAGAGCGTGCCGGCCGAGATCCCCTTGCTCACAAACTGCGGCAACAGCCGCGCCAAAACATCCATCTTCGTCTCCAGATCCGTCGCCTGGCCGACATGGATGGTCAGGCCGTTTTGCGCGGTCATGGTAATGGCCAGCGGCGTGGTCAGGTCGATGATCTTGATCGAGCCCGCGAGGTCGTATTGCTCCAGCACGGAGATGAGCTGCACCAGCGTCGCGGTGGAGAAATCGTTGTCCTGCCCCAGACGCTGCCCCAGCTGGAAGCCGGAGACGGTGACGCCCGTTACCTGGATCAGGTCGGAGATATCCGCCCCGCCCGCCATGGAGAGCACATAGCCGTTTTTATCGATGATTACGTTGTTATCCAGCCCCACGATTCCGGCGACTGCCTTGCGCTCTGTGACCATGATGCGCACGCGGCTGGGAAAGATATACGTCACCGAATCCACCTGCAGATACGGGTCCTGCTCGATGTTCTCCTTCGCCTCGTCGAGATCGACAAAGAGCATATGCGTACCGAGCTTGAGCCCGGATCGCTCGATGATATAGTTTGAATCGTAGGATTCATTTCCCATAACCACGATGTCCGAAAGCAAAAAACCGTAGTAGAGCGCAACGCCCGTCGCCACGAGGATTGCGATGATGAACGCGAGGTTTCCAAAGAGTTTGGAAGCGATGGCGGTGCGCTGCTTCTTGCGCAGTTGCCGCTCCACATACTCCTCATGCTTTCGTGCGGCTTCGCGCGCGCGCGCCTTCTTCTCCGCCTCCGCCATGCGGACGGCCTCTTCTGTCTCATTGATGTGGATGCGCGCGGTGGTCGATGCGCCCGTGCGGAAGATGCGCGTGCGCGTGGTGTGCCCGCCCGGCGGCGCCTCCTCATCCTCGAAGAAATCGTCCTCCACATGGTCAAACAGGCGGATGGACTCACCCTGCTTTCGATTTGCCTTCGCCTTGCCGCGCTCGGTCGTTTTGATGTGGTAGCGCAGCCGCTCGGTGTCGGATACGACCTTTTCCCCATCCTCCCACGTCAGCCGATCCAGCACCTCCGCGTCGTCTTCGTCCGAAAACTCGACGTCGTCGTCGCTGAAGAGGTGTTGCAGCGGCGGTTCGGGCGGTTCGCCATATTGGCGGTTTGCCGATGCAGGGTCAAAATCGTCGTCCGAAGGCACGGGCTCAAAGAAGTTCGACCAAAAGGACTTCTTCTTCCCCGCGCCTAGGTTCGTATTCGATTGTTTTCCCCTTTTTTTTTCCATCGGTCCAGACTTTCCGGCGTTGATTTCGTTTGATATGCGGCTTCCGGCCGCGTTACGCGTGCACGCGCTCGGCCTTCGCCCTCCGCGTACGTTTGTTTTCCGCAGCGTCCGCCGCGCCCTTCTGCAGGCTGTTGTAGCGGGAGATATTCAGCAAGATCCCCATCGCCGCGAGGAAGATCATCATCGAGGATCCGCCCGCGCTGATGAAGGGGAGCGCCTGGCCCGTCGTAGGAAGGAGGCCCGTACACACGCCGATGTTCACGAATACCTGCAGGCCGAAGACGACCGTGATGCCGCCCGCGAGCATGCTGCCGAAGCGATCCCGGCAAAGCAACGCAATGCGGATGCCGCGATACACGATGAAGCCGAATGCCGCCAGCACGAGCAGCGCGCCAACCAGCCCGAGCTCCTCCGCGACGATGGCGAAGATAAAGTCGGACTCGCCGTATGTCATATAGAGCAGCTTCTGGTGGCTGTTGTTCAGCCCGACGCCAAACAGCCCACCCGACCCCAGCGCATAATAGGACTGGATGAGCTGGTAGCCGCTGCCGAGCGCATCCTCCCACGGATCGACGAACGACGTCAGCCGCGCCATGCGATAAGGCTCGATGATCGCCAGCAGTGCAAACAGGCCCGCAAATACGATGGCGAGCAAAAACATCTGCTTGGTGTCGCAGCCGCCGATGAAGAGCAGCGCGTATCCCATCAGGCCCATGATAACCGCCATGGACATGTTTGGCTGAAGCATGACGAGGCCGCAGATGACGCCGATGACCAGCAGCATCGGCAGCATGCCTTTGGTGAAGCTGTGCATCACCTTGTATTTCTTGGACGCAAATGAAGCCATGTAGAGCATCATGCCGAATTTTGCAATTTCGGAAGGCTGAATGCTCTGGCCGCCGATGACGATCCAGCGCCGCGCACCGTTTGTCTCCTGGCCAAAGATGAGAACCGCGATCAGCAGCGCGATGGATACCAGTATACCGATGAGCTTGAAGCGCTCGAGCTTTCGAAAATCAAAAAACGAGAGCAACAGCATTATCGGAAAGCCGATGGCGAGATAGACCGCCTGCTTGCGGATGTAGTAGTAGCCGTCATATCCGACAGAGGCGGTGTTCTGCGCGTAATAATAGCTCGCAGAAAATACCATGACCAGCCCGAATGCGCAAAGCAGGCCGACCGTGAGAACGATGGGGTAATCGATATGGCCCAGGTTGCGCTTTTTCTTGGCTGCAGCGCGTCTTTCCATGCTCTCTCCGAATCCATTTGTTAAGATTTTACCGCCCCGCCCGTACCATGTGCCCGGCGGCCGCGCTCCGGCGACGGCCGCCCCGCAACTGCGTCGGGCGGCATGTCGCTTCGGGTAAAAGGAATCGCGGCGCAACGCCGCAATGATGCATCGTGTATCATACCAGACGCAGCCGCCAGGAGAAAGGGAATGCTACATTTGTTTTCAGAATCTTTCCAAAATGATCCGCTTTTTCCCCACCGGAGGCGATATCTTGGCGCAGTGCCCGCACTCGGCGAAAAAGGGGGTGCCACGCACCCCCTTCGCCCCGTCTGCAGAAAACCGCCCATCATTCACCGGCGCAACCGCGTAACCTGCGCCCCCCTAGCGCCCCAGCACCCAGGTGCGCACCGTTTGATTCCACTTTTCCTTCTCCTCGCGGATGGGCGAGTGCGCGCTCTGCTCAAACCAGATCCATTCCTTCTTCGGCGCTTCCAGCGCGTCAAACCAGCGCATCGCCAGTTCCGGCGGCGTGTTTCTGTCGTGTTTGCCCTGCGTGATGA